>JAPLEL010000075.1 GCA_026391415.1 Bacteroidota bacterium | reverse complement strand
TACGACGGATGTCTTTAATGAAGTTCTCTGTAGATTGTTTTTGTTTCTGTTCCATGTCATTTTTGGTTTAATTGTTAATGATGGAAACTCTCTACTAATTTAGACCTTTTTTAGTCCACTTTATGCTGACGTTAGACACTTGCGGTAAAACGTCCTTAACCTATTAGTTTACAGCAGTATTCTCACAAATTGTAATTGATTCTCCAGGATCAATTATTACGTAAAATACATTATTAGGTACGAAAAAGTGTATGTTTGCAACATAAATATGTACGATGAAGCGTTTTTTGTGTGATAAATTGGTTAAATGGAAGGACGAAAAGGACCGAAAACCTTTAATTATTAGAGGGGCACGACAAGTAGGAAAAACTTGGTTGATGAAAGAATTTGGCAAAAATGCTTTTAGTTCAGTGGCCTATTTAAATTTTGAGCAATCAAAAAATCTTAAAAACGTTTTTGAAGCAGGATTTGATATTCCAAGATTAATTACTGCTATTGAAATTGAAACCAACCAAAAAATAAATCCGCAAAACACACTAATAATTTTTGATGAAATTCAAGAATCTGAAGGAGCACTTACGTCTTTAAAATATTTTTATGAAAATGCTCCTGAGTATTATATCATGGCGGCAGGTTCGCTATTGGGCGTTTCCTTACACAAGCAAAGATCTTTTCCTGTTGGAAAAGTAGCATTTGTTGATTTGTATCCATTAAGTTTCGGCGAATTCTTATTAGCGCTAAATAAAGAATCTTTATACAATCTGCTTCAAAGCAAAGACTGGTCTCTGATTACAAGTTTCAAATCAACTTTTATAGAAATGCTTAAGCACTATTATTTTGTTGGTGGGATGCCTGAGGCTGTAAAATCTTTTGCTCAAGAAAATGATTTTAATCAAGTTCGGCAAATACAAGAACGACTTTTAGCGGCGTATGAACAAGATTTTTCTAAGCACGCACCTTACGATATAGTGCCAAGAATTAGAATGGTTTGGAAATCTATTCCTGCACAGTTGGCAAAAGAAAATAAGAAATTTATTTATGGCTTAATTAAAAAAGGTGCAAGAGCAAAAGAATTTGAATTGGCCATTGCCTGGCTATGCGATGCGGGATTAGTGCAAAAAAATCAGCGCGTTTCAAAACCAGCAATACCATTGATAGCCTATCAAGATAATAGTGATTTTAAATTGTATCTATTTGATGTAGGACTGCTCTGTGCTATGGGTTCGATAGATCAAAAAACATTAATAGATGGTGATGAACTTTTCAAGGAATTCAAAGGAGCAATGACTGAACAATACGTGTTACAACAATTAATATGTAACGATGCCTTATCTGTTTATTATTGGGCTTCCGAAAAATCAAAAGCTGAAATTGATTTTTTAATACAATATAAAAACGAAGTAATTCCTATTGAAGTAAAAGCTGCTGAAAACTTAAAAGCAAAAAGTTTAAAATCTTTCTACGAACAGTATAACCCATCAACTTCTATACGCACGTCACTTTCAGATTATAGAAAAGAAGCATGGTTAATTAATGTTCCCCTTTATGCAACTACAAATTTGATGGCACACTTACCTTTTTAAATTATGAATATTATATTATTTGATGATGTTTACAATTTATGTAACGGAACAGTTTTATTTTTTATTAAACACTTATAAAATAGCATTCCATAATAGGCATCTTGTTTCAAGCGCTTTTATAGAAGCATTAGCGGCTTCCTCCCATTTATTTTCATCATCACCGCATAAGGCAGCAACCATTTCTAAAGCCAGCTGACTATGGTGTCCTCCATCAACTTCAATATGTCTTTCAATATAATATTTAAAAGTAGATACTTTGTTAGGATGCTCTGAATAGATTTTATTTAAAATTTCAGTGAACATGTCTGGAATTAAATCTTCTCTACCAAAAGTAAATACCGCTGCTTTTACATGCAATGGCGCATGTTGTGCAATTTGAAAAGTATATTGTAAAAACGCTTTTACTTGTGCTGGAATATTGGTTGCATCAATAGCTTCCTCTATGGTGTTACCTGCTTTTAACAACGCCAACAATTGATCTATTTTACTAGTGTCTGCACCCATTTGACGCATAGCCGTTAAATACAATTCAAAATGACTGATTCTATTTCCGTGTTCATCTACATCAGATTCTTCTCCTGCAACAATTTCATTGATTAAAAAACGTGTATTGGCAGAACCCACTGGCACCCATGGTAATTGTACACAGGTTAAACCTAGTTGTAAAGATTTTAATAAACTCATAAAATCCCATACGGCAAATACATGGTACTGTGCAAACTGTTTTAAGCCTTCGAAATCTGTTATTTGACTGTAAACTGGATGAGCTAATAATCCGGCTCTTGTTGGTTCTATACGTAATTTTAATACTGCAATGGGTGAATGCATTAGAAAGGTTTTTATTAAAACAATTTATCGATAATTTTATTTAACAATTGCAAAAGAAAACAATAATTGTAACACAAGCAAACCGCAAAACACAATGAAAGTAAATTTTCCAAATATCATAAACAAAGATGGTCAAGCACACTATTTTGGTAGCATCTTTAATGATGAACAAAATCATTATTATTTTAACGAACTCCTCAACAAAATTGAATGGGCCAATGAAAGCATTATCATGTTTGGCAAGGAAATAACTACCAAAAGAAAAGTGGCTTTTTATGCAGATGACAAAATTGAATACACTTATTCCAAAAGAACTAAAAAAGGATTGCGCTGGACGCCTTTACTTTTAGATATTTTGCAAAAAGTAACAACTTATACTGAATGTAATTACAATGCCTGTTTATTAAATCTCTATCATGACGGCAACGAAAGCATGGGTTGGCATAGTGATAATGAAAAGGAAATTGTACACAATAGTTCTATTGCTTCTTTAAGTTTTGGTGCAGAAAGAAAGTTTGCTTTTAAACACAAAGTTTCTAATGAAACGCTTTCAATGATACTTAATAATGGCTCATTGTTAGAGATGGCCGGAACTTTGCAGCAACAATGGTTTCATTCACTACCAAAATCAAAAAAAATAAACGATGCTAGAATTAATTTAACTTTTAGACAAATGATTTCATGAAAAATAATCAACAGAAAACAATAAAAAAAGAAAACCTACCCTCCAAAAATTGCCTGCATTGCAATAGGCCATTTAGTTGGAGAAAAAAATGGGAAAAATCTTGGGAGGAGGTTAAGTATTGTAGTGAGGCTTGTAAAAAGAAAAAATATCCATTAAATTAATGGCAACTATTTTATCGCTTACTAATTTTATTCATCGTGATTGCTTTTTGCCTAGAGCACTTAAATCGTTTAATATCATCACTCCTTTTTATTAAATGCTTTTTACTCACACCACTATTTACGCGCTTACGCCATAAATTAAAACTATTGCGTTTAAGTTCTGATCGCATAATTTTTATGGTATCAGATTCCGATAAACCAAACTGCACTTGAATGGCTTCAAAAGGAGTTCGATCTTCCCAGGCCATTTCTATTATCCTGTCGAGGTCTATTCTTTCCATTCTATGGGTATTACTATTTCATTGGTTCTTGCAATAAATTGATATGGCGCATTGTATCCTAAAAAAGTATAATTGCCAGTAACTTTAATATTTCTCTGAGATAGAATTTGTAGTATTTTATTTGTATACGTTTTTATTTTTTCGTCATTGGCATAACCGCCAAATGAAATTACTGCTACATACTGTGGAATAGATTGATGTATATGTATACTAGCATCTTTTGGTTTAGGCAAATTACTTTCGTTGTATTTGCTTGGCATTACAAAACTCATTTCTGCGCCTTTATCAGATATATTCATTCTTACAGGAGCCGTCATGGAAATACTTGCGTTTTCTTCATTTCCTCCAAATATAAAACGCGCTAATTTTCCGAATCCACTACTAGCAACACCTTCGTAGTTGGTGGCTTTGGAATAAATTGTTGCGAGTGTTGCGGCAGGGTAATACCTTATTTCAAGTTGTGCGTCCTTTAAAATGGTCCTATATTTTTGCTTTTCGGTTTTAAGCGTAGATGCTTTAAAAGATTGAAATATAAAATAAATGGCCAACAAGGAGAGTGCAATGTATAAGGCTTTCATGTTGTTGTTTAGAGTTATAACAACACAAAATTGAATAGGTTCAATGTTTTGGGTCTTCTCTGTCTATGGTTTGGCAGCTTTTCAATAAATTTTGGTATTTTATTATAATTTATCGCCCAAAACTCACTCCTCCAATACACTGCGGTCTGCTATTATAAGTTTGTGTTTTAAAACAAACCACATGATTTATACTTTGCCTGTAGCCGATGTGTTACTAAAGGAAACCCTGTTAGAAGACGATTTTAACTCCCATTACGAAGGCTGGGAAATGATAGCCGACGAAGACGAAAAGAGTTTTATTAAGGACAGTTATTATTGGATGGAAAACAAAAGCGACTCCCGTTGGATGTTTTACCACAAAAAGATGCCCATTAAAAAAGGCGAAAACTTTATTATCAATGCAGAGATTGAACTGCTTGGTAGCAAAGGTTATGGTCAATATGGATTGGTTTGGGGATTCTCTAAACCGCATGAGGTGTTAAATCGTTTTACAGTGTCGGCAGATGCGAATCGTTTTTCGGTGCTTAAGTTCGATAAAGACCATTTTAAAACCTATCACCGTTATAGTGGCAAGTTTGAAAAACCAGCACAATCGAATAAAAAACAGTTTTTTTCGATCATGCGTTTAGACGACTACTATTATTTTTTTCTAGGTGAATTTGATCGTCCAGTATACTCCTGCCATAAATCGCATTTAAGTATGGAAGGATTAAGATTTGGTTTTTATATTGAGCCAGGCATACTAATTCGCTGCAATAAAATAACGGTGAAACGTTTAATAACCAATCAATCCTTTGATGGACGTTTGTGGATGCCGGTTGACGATAATTTACAGCCCTTGGGTTCTGAACTTATTAGAGGTAATTAGCACCCATTGCCTCAATTATCGCTTTCATTTTTTTACGAAGCGATGCAGGTTTGGTTACCGTGCAATTAGCGCCCATAGAAAGTATTTTTAAATAAAACTCTTCGTTTACAAAAACGTTTACGCTTAGTTTTATTTGGTTGGCATTTTGGCTGATTATTTTTTGCGATTCGTGGATGGGCTCTAACAATACTAGTTCGCTAATTGGGTGATTGATGGTAAGGCTTACCTCTGTTGGTTTATAAGCGCCTTCCATAATTCCGGTGGCGTATTGAAAAAATCCATCGGCATTAAAATCTAAACGGCGTTTGTGCTTTTCATCAATAATGCTTAATTCAGAAAGTCGGTCTAAACCAAAAGTGGTGTATTTGTTTTTATCATTACTCCATCCAATTAAATACCAGCGGTTGCGATGTTCTTTTAACAAGTATGGAATTAACTGATACGATTTGGTTTCTTTTTTATAAATATTGTGGTAGGTAAAACTAATGGCATTTTTGTTTGATATGGCTTCGTAAATAATATCGATCCATTCCATTCCATTTGAAGCTACCGAACGTTCAAATTGTACTGCTTGATTGAGGATGGGTTCACCTAACTCAAAACCCAGCGAAAAGCGCGCGTTGATTCTTTCAATAGCCGATTTAAAATTCGAAAAAATGGGTACGTTTCTATATTGATACAACAGTTGTGAGGCAAAATTTAGCGCCTCCCATTCATTGTCTTGTAGGTTTAATTCTGAAATTGAAAATCCTTGCTCGCCATAAATATATCCTTTGTGTAATTTTGAATAAATAATGGGTGCGCTATACCCCATAGGATGCGGCAGTTTCATGGCTGCAATATCTTTTTCAATAGTGTAAGTAGAAACATCTATATTAATTATTTCAGAACAACGCTTGGCCAAATATTCTTTGGTAGGATAAGGCTTGCGTTTATTATTAATGCAATCGTTTATTACGCGGTAGCGTTGGGCAGCAGATTTATTTATTGGCATGTGTAGGTGTTTAACAAGTGTAAAGTAGTTTAAAGGATTTAAAAACCATAGAACTAACTATTAAAATAATTAAAAAATTCAGACCTCCAATAGGGGGCGTTCTGCACTGGTAGCTTTGGACGAATAAATAATTAATAATTACCTAAACCGCTTAAAGTTTGAATGGATTAGGGTAATTTTAAGATTGGTATAAAAACAAAAAAAGAATTGATATGAACGAAATTATTTGCCCTCATTGTAAAAAAGCGTTTAAAATTGACGAGGCTGGATATGCCGATATTTTAAAGCAGGTGCATGACCATAAGTTTGAAGAAGAATTACAACAAAGACTAGCTTATGCCAATACAGAAAAAGAGTCTGCCATAAAATTGGCCGAAGCAACTGTAAAAAATTTAATGCAAGACCAAATTACCAATAAAGACAAGGAACTAACAGAACTTAAAGCCCAAAGCGCGTTAGCCTTATCTCAAAAATTAAATGTAAAAGATTCTGAAATAACGCAACTAAAATCAAGAATTGACAATATTGATGTTGAAAAAAAACTGGCTATCAACGAAGCTGTTCAAAAGGTTCAAAAAGAAAGAGATAGTTTAGAAAACGATGTAAAGACCAAAGATTTAGAAAAACAAAGTTTAGAAAATTCTTTAAAACAACAATTTTCTAATGAACTTAAAACTAAGGACGAAATCATTAAATATAAGGATGAAGAAATTGCTCGTGTAAAAGAAATGAAGCAAAGACTCTCTACTAAAATGTTGGGAGAATCACTTGAGCAACATTGCGAAATAGAATTTAATAAGCTTCGATCAACTGCTTTTCAAAGAGCTTATTTTGAAAAAGACAACGATGCAAGTTCGGGAAGTAAGGGTGATTTTATTTATAGAGAATCAGACGAGTTTGGTACCGAAATTATTTCAATTATGTTTGAAATGAAAAACGAAGGAGAAGAAACGGCTACTAAAAAAAAGAACGAAGATTTTTTAAAAGAATTAGACAAAGACCGAACAGAAAAAAAGTGTGAATACGCAGTACTGGTTTCTATGTTAGAATCAGACAGCGAACTCTACAACACGGGTATTATTGATATGAGTTATAAATACCCTAAAATGTATGTGGTACGTCCACAGTTTTTTATTCCGATCATTACCCTACTTCGCAATGCCGCAATGAGTTCGCTAAAATATAAAGCTGAGCTTGCGTTAGTTAAAAGTCAAAATATAGACATTACTAATTTCGAAGATAAAATGACCAATTTTAAAGAAGGGTTTGCTAGAAATTATGATTTAGCCAGTCGTAAATTTAAAGAGGCAATTGATGAAATTGATAAAACGATTAGCCATCTACAAAAAACAAAAGACGCGTTGTTGTCGTCTGAAAATAATTTGCGTTTGGCAAATGAAAAAGCCGAAGACCTCACCATAAAAAAATTAACGCAAGGCAATCCAACAATGAAAGCGAAGTTTGATGGGTTAACGGATAATGCTGAATAAAATAATTTCAGTCCTCCAATAGGCTACGTTCTGCACTTGTAACTTTAATTTATTAAATACAAGAACATGCAAAATGTATCTACCGTTTCTAAATTTATTGTTGACAAAATTAAAACAACGCCCTGGAAAAAACGTGCCTATATCAACGACCTATTGCAACTGCGTAGTTGGATAATTAATGGCCCAACAGGATTTATTAGCGGCCAACATTATTGGCGTTTTAGAAACAAATATCCTCAAGAGTATTTGGCACTGCTAAAAGAGCATAGTCCTGAAAAATACCAGCAAGAACTTGTGTGCCGAGAAGAAACACTCCTACAAAACTGGAACCGACTAAAAGAACAAAAAGCCCAAAAACAATTAGAAGCTGAAAGGGAATTAGAAGAGTATGAAGAGTGGTTGGCTATTGGGGGATTAGCGAGTTGATTAAATTATGCAATCTTTAAAAGAAGGTTTCCGTCAATACCTGAAACCTCGTTCATGGCTTTTATAAAGGAAAGACTTGGTTTTCTTTTATGATGCATAATTTCAGAAAGCTTGGTATCTGTTGTGTTAAGCAATTTTGCTAGATCCTTTTGTTTGAGTTTTTTTTCATACATCTTTAACTCAATCATTTTTGCCTCAGCAACTTCTAATTCTTTCTTGGTAATGGTTGTTTTCCTCTAAAACTGTAAAGCTATATCCGTATAAGACC
>JAPLEL010000097.1 GCA_026391415.1 Bacteroidota bacterium | reverse complement strand
CCCATGGCAGGTAACAAAATGATATACACCTCTGGGTGACCTAAAAACCAAAATAAGTGTTGGAACAAAATAGCACTACCACCTTCGTTAGGTAAAGCACCAACTCCATTTACAAAAATATCAGACAGATAAAAACTTGTTCCAAAATTTCTATCAAAAATTAATAAGATAAAACCAGACAATAACACTGGGAATGATAACACTCCTAATACTGCAGTAAAAAATAAAGCCCAGATGGTTAAAGGTAAGCGCGTCATGCTCATTCCTTTTGTACGCATATTTAAAATGGTAGCGATATAATTTAATCCACCTAATAAAGAAGACACAACAAACAATGCCATTGAAACAATCCACAAATCCATTCCTGTTTTAGAACCTGGCGAAGCATCACCCAAAGCACTTAGTGGTGGATATGCCGTCCAGCCTCCGCTGAATGGACCAGTTTGTACAAACAAAGAAGAAAGCATTACCATACTAGCCGTAAAAAAGAACCAATAGCTAAGCATGTTTAAAAACGGAGACGCCATATCTCTTGCACCAATTTGCAATGGAATTAAAAAGTTGGCAAACGTACCACTCAATCCTGCAGTAAGTACAAAGAATACCAATACCGTTCCGTGAGTAGTAATCAAAGCATAATAAGCTTCTGGAGTAATATGACCACCTTTGGCCCATTTACCCAATAGGTCTTCCATCCAAGGGAAACTGGTATCTGGATAACCCAATTGCAAACGGAACAAAACGCTCATAAATCCACCTAATACGGCCCAAACCATACCAGTTATCAAAAACTGTTTAGCAATCATTTTGTGATCTTGACTAAACACGTATTTAGTGATAAAAGTATCATGGTGTGCGTGTTCGTGAGAATGGTCTCCGTGTAGAACTGCTTCGTTACTCATACTCTGATTCTTTATAATTTCTTCTTATAATAATTAACTGCTTTTTTACAAGCGGCTGATTTGATACTAATTTTTTGCCATTGTTTTAGTCACTAATTTAGTGCTATCACTAGGTTTTGCATTTGATGGATCCTTGTCTGGAAAAGCAGCAAAATAATAAGGCTTTTGCTTAGCCATCCATAAATCATATTCTTCTTGAGACACTACTTCAATAAGACCTTTCATTGAATAATGTCCGTTACCACATATTTGATCGCAACTGATTTCGTATGCAAAATTTGGATTGCCCGTAATTTCTTTCATTTCTTGCGTTGTATACTTTGGCGTAAACCATAGTGTAGTTGGAATACCAGGCACTGCATCCATTTTTAAACGGAAATGCGTCAAACCTACATCATGTATTACATCTCTAGAACCAATCACTAATTGAACAGGTTTTCCTTTTACTAAATACATTGCTTGCTCAGTAACTACATCATCGTGTGTTAATTGGTCTTCCCAAATTAAACCCAATGTATTTGAAGCAGCATCAATATTTTTATAATATTTTTTACCAAAAGCACCATCGTAACCTGGGTAGCGATAGATCCATCCAAATTGTTTTCCAGTGATTTCAACAACCATGGCATTTTTTGGAGGCTCACCAGTAAACAAGAACCAGTTACGCAAACCAATTACAACTAATACAGTTAATGCAATTGCAGGAATAATTGTCCAAACAACTTCTAAAGTATTGCTGTGTGAAAAGAAGTAAACTTTTCTTTTATCGCTTTCTTGGTATTTAAAAGCAAACCAGAATAAAATAATTTGAGTGGCAATAAACACAGCGCCCGTAACAGCTAGTGTTACCCATAACATTGAATCTACTCTTGCTCCTTCTACACTTGCTGCATCGTGTGCCAATAAGGTTCTGCCGAATAATTTTTCATTGCAAAACCAAACGCCAAACAAACCCAATACCAAAAATGTAACCATTAAAAATCCATTGATTTTGTTGTTTTGCTTGCGAGAGGTTTCCTCTCCTTTTAGTACAGATACATACTCGCTTGCCTTCGCAATCTGAAAGACTACGATGAATATCAGTATGATTACTGCGATAGTTAAATACATGGTCATAATTCGATCAATATTTTCTGAGAGATACTATTTAAAACAATTAATTCCTATCAAGGTTGCAAGCAACCCTGTTAAATTTATACCTGGTGAATAATACTTTCTTTTAAAAACGGATGATACTTTGGAATCAATGGTTTGCTAGCCAATGCCCTTCCTACAAAGAAAATCATAATACCTACAAAGAAGCTAAGTATTCCAAAATCTAACCAACCTAAATCTACTTTTTCTTTTACTAAGCTACCCATTACCATTTGATAAAAATCAATCCAGTGACCAAAGATGATTAACACGGCCATAAAAGCAACCAGTGTGTAATTTCTTTTTGCTGAACGCTTCATTAAAATAATCAACGGACACAAGAAGTTTATAATCAAGTTTAAAAAGAATATTCCTTTGTATGCACCTTGAACCCTGTGTTTAAAATAAACAGTTTCTTCTGGAATATTTGCATACCATATTAGCATGTATTGAGAGAACCACAAATAGGTCCAGAAAATAGAAAACGCAAACATGAATTTACCCACATCGTGCAAATGCTCTTGTGAGGTTAATTCCATGTAGCCTTTATTTTTCATGTAGATTAACCACAATGCAATTAAAGACATCCCAGAAACAAATGTACTTGCAAAAGTATACCAGCTATACATGGTAGAATACCAATGCGCATCAATACTCATCATCCATAACCAAGGAACAGTTGATCCAACAGTTAATGCAAACCACACTGTAAATAATGCCGCACGAACAGTATTTCTTAAAATGAATTTTGCACCAGTTTCGTGATCCATTGGAGCAGCATCTGCTTCGTTACTTAATTGACGCATTCTCCATCCTAGAAAACTCCAAAAGCCAATGGCTAAGGTTGTCCAGATGATAAAGAATTTTGCATTTAAGAAACCAGCTTTACCAGTTAGTATAACATCTTTTGCTACCGCTTCTTTGTCTAACCAATGGTAGATATGGTGCTTATCGCTTAGTACCACATAAATTAATACGGCAAAAGTGATAGAACCAAAAATTGGCACCATGGTAGAAATTGCTTCTGGAATTCTGCGGAACGATTGTTGCCATCCACCCATTGCAAGGGTAGTGATACAAATAAAGAACATACTGGCATTACAAATCAAGGTCCAGAATATTGTGTGATACATTAATGTTCCCCAAAAATGCACTTGCTCGTGTTCGTCGCTGCTGAAACCTTTGGTTACTAAACCATAGATTAAAGCAAACAACCCTACGCCAATCAAACCTAGTGACCAGGTTTTCATTTTTCCGGGTATTTCAAATTGCAATCTGATAGATGCCATCTTTACTCTTTTATATCAGTTAGTACTTTACCCAATCAATAATTGATTGGATGTTTAATTTATTTCGCAGCAATTGCAGTAGCAGCAGGTGCTACAGTAGCTTTCGCTTTTAATTGATTCAATTTAATATATCTAATAACCATCCAACGTTGGTGTCTGCTTAACTGAGAAGCATAAGAGCCCATTAAGTTTTTACCATACATCACGGAATAAAACATTTGACCTTCTGGCATTGCCTCATATTTTGCATCTCCCACCAATGTGGCTGGTTTTGCAGCATAAGGACCAGCCCCATCTTTGTACAAAGGACCATTGCCATTTAATTTAGCACCATGACAAACGCCACAATTAATTAAATACAAACGTTCAGTTTCGGTATACTCAGCAGCAGATAAAGAATCGATAGGACTTTTTATTTGCTTAGATGCTACATAATTAGTGGTATCACCAGCAGCATCTTTGGTAAGATAAAAAGGCAATTCTTCGCCACGAGCCATTGTTCCAACAACCGGACGATTGTTGAAATTGATTCCTTTCTCGGCTAAATTACTATGGTCTGCATAAGTTTCATAAGCACGACTGTAAGCCATATCTGGCATATATACAGATCCTGGTTTACGTTTTACATCGCTACAGCTTATAATCACTGCGGCGGCAGACAAAATAGCTATGATTGATAATTTATTCATCATGATTCAGTTCTAATATTAAGCAGCAACAATTTCTTTTGTTTCAAATGGCATTTCGTTTTGGTCGTATCGTCCTAACCACCAGCCTTCTTCGGCAACTTGTACATTGGTTTCCACTGCACCACCCGATGTTAGAAATGCTTGCAAATCATCTGTATTGGTTTTGTCTGTACACTCAATAACCATTACAAAAAGATCATCAGTAGAACGTGCATGAAAATGGTGTTTTTTTACAAACGGTGCCAATTGGCAGAGGTAGCAAAAAGTTAAAACCATTCCAACAGCTGCAAACAATACTGTTAACTCAAAAGTGATTGGAATCCAAGCTGGTAAAGCAAAATGGGGTTTACCGCCAATATTTAAAGGCCAATCTTTTGTAAAAATCCAGCTAATGCAGCTTAATGCAGTAGTAGTTCCGGTAATACCATAAATGAAACCAGCAGTGTGTAAACTTGTTTCGCGCAAACCCATTGCATGATCTAAACCATGCACGGCAAACGGCGTGTACACATCATGAATTTTATAACCTGCGGTACGAACTTTTTTTACTGCAGGAAACAAAACGGCTTCATCATCAAAACAGCCTATTACGAATTTCTTTTTTGCCATAGTTAGTTGTATTAATGTGCGTGATCGTGAACAAAAGTTTCCAATGATTCACCTTCAATTTTGTCCATTCTTCCTTTATAACCTTCTCCGGTAGTTTTCAATACATACTTAATTTCTGCAATGGCAATTACTGGGAAGTATTTAGCAAATAAGAAGAAGCAAGTAAAGAATAATCCAAATGTTCCTGTGTAGAAACCAATCTCCCAAATAGTAGGGCTATAATAAACAGACCAACTTGATGGAAGATAATCGCGATACAATGAAGTAACAATAATTACAAAACGCTCGAACCACATACCAATGTTTACGATTATACTCATAAAGAAGGTTACAAAAATATTTCTACGCATTTTGCGGAACCAGAAGATTTGAGGGCTTAATACGTTACAAGCCATCATACCCCAATAGCTCCAGCCATAAGGACTAAACAAATAAGCTCGGCTATACCAGAAAGTATATCCTTCGTATTTATTTTGACTATACCAACCCATGAACAATTCGGTTAAATAAGCAACCCCTACAATGGATCCTGTTAAAACAATTACTTTATTCATTGCTTCAATATGACCCATGGTAATATAATCTTCCATTGCAAATACCTTACGAATGATGACCATTAAAGATTGCACCATGGCAAATCCAGAGAAAATGGCACCAGCCACAAAGTATGGAGGGAAGATCGTTGTATGCCATCCAGGAATTACCGAAGTAGCAAAGTCGAAAGATACAATTGTGTGAACCGATAATACTAATGGTGTGCTCAAACCAGCCAATACCAATGATAAAGATTCGTGACGTTGCCAGTGTTTGGTAGAACCCGTCCAACCAAATGCTGCTACACCATACAAACGCTTGCGCAATTTGGTAAATGCACGATCACGTACGGTTGCAAAATCGGGTAATAAACCACTATACCAGAATAATAATGATACGGTAAAATAAGTAGAGATCGCAAAAACATCCCATAACAATGGTGAGTTAAAGTTTACCCATAATGGTCCGCGTGAGTTAGGGTAAGGCAATACAAAGAACGCCATCCATACACGACCCATGTGCCAGATAGGAAACTGTCCTGCGCACATTACCGCAAAAATGGTCATGGCTTCTGCAGCACGGTTTACACCGGTTCTCCATCCTTGGCGGAATAATAATAAGATAGCAGAGATCAGCGTACCCGCGTGACCAATACCTACCCACCAAACGAAGTTGGTGATATCCCATCCCCAACCTACTGTTTTATTCAGGTTCCACTGTCCAATACCGTAAGTAACGTCGCGGTAAATGGCGTAAACTCCAAAAAGTAATAAGCACACCGCAATGTAAAAACCTATATACCATAAACGGGTAGGTTTGGCTTCAATTGGGCGAACGATATCTTCTGTTACCTGGTGATAGTTCTTATCGCCATACACCAATGGTTCCCTAAGCTGTGATTCGTACTTTAAATGCATCTGGTCTTTGTATTTATTCGGTTAACCGGAGTTAACCAAGTTTTTTATTGTATCAGCTTTTTATAATGTTTTATACTATGCGTGTGCGCCTTCTTTTTTCTCTTCATCTTGGTTACGCACTTTAGCCAAATAAGTAACATTTGGTAAAACGTGTAATTGCTCTAACACATAGAATTGGCGATTTGGATTGTCAACACGTACTTTAGAAATCGCACTATTTTTGTCGTTTGCATTACCGAAATTAATGGCATTGGTAGGACAAGATTGTTGACAAGCAACTTTTAAATCGCTATCAACCATAGGGCGGCTTTCTTTTTTAGCATTCAACTTGCTTTCTTGTAAACGTTGAGCGCAGAAAGAACATTTTTCAATCACACCACGAGAACGAACAGTAACGTCTGGATTTAACACCATACGTGTAAGATCGTCGTTCATATTTAATACCACATCGTTTACAATTCCTTCTTGGTTGTCTGGGAAGCTATCTGCACCTGTGTAATCGGCCCAGTTAAAGCGACGTACTTTATAAGGACAGTTGTTAGCGCAATATCTTGTACCAATACAACGGTTATATGTCATTTGGTTTAATCCTTCACTGCTGTGGTTAGTAGCGGCTACTGGACAAACGTTTTCGCAAGGTGCATTATCGCAGTGCTGACACATTAATGGTTGGAAAACCACATTTGGATTTTCCATATCGCCGCTATAATAACGGTCAATACGTAACCAATGCATTTCGTGTCCGCGTAAAACTTCTGGTTTACCAACAACTGAAACGTTGTTTTCTGCATTACATGCTACAACGCAAGCGCCACAACCATTACAGCTATTTAAGTCAACGCTCATTCCCCATTTAATTCCTGGACGGTCGTAAACTGGATAAATAGTTCCTTGACCTTCAAACTTTTCAAGTCCACCGTAAGGTTTTAATTCTGCCTCGCGTTCTTCTCTAATTTCTGTTGGATTTGCTTTGTATTCGGCAAGAGAAATTTCTTTCATCACTTCGGTACGATTACCTTAGAGAAATTTCTTTCATCACTTCGGTACGATTACCTTGAGCAGTATCGTAACGACTATGTGTTTGTGTAAGTGCTACTGGATATTTTTCTTCTGTTGCAACAATAGTTACATCAGCATTACTAAAGTTTACACTTGCACCAGCTAAGCTTGCTAGAGGGAAGGCATTTTTACCAACACCCGCAGCTGCTTTACCAATATTTTCTGAACGACCATAACCAAGCGCAATACCAATTGTTTCAACTTGTGTTCCTGGAATAATTAAGGCTGGAAGTTCAATGCTTTTTCCGTTTACAGTAACTTTTACTACTTTTTTAGGAGGATTAACTTCGTAAGCATCTGCTTGTCCATTATCGTTCAAATCAATGTTCAATAATGTTTTAGCCATTGCTGGAGAAACAATAACGTAGTTGTCCCAAGTGGCACGAGTAACTGGATCTGGTAATTCTTGTAGCCAAGGATTTGAAGCACCTTGACCAGCGCCAATACCTATTTTTTCGTATAATACTAATTCAATTTTTCCGCCTTTTTTAGCAGCAGAAACAGCGGCAACAGCGGCTGCAACTGCACTACTATTAAATGAAGCCCCTGTTGGAGTTGCAGTAGTAGTTGGGTTGATAACACCAGCTTGTAAGGCTTTATCCCAACCAGTTTCGCCACCAACTTTAGCAGACCAATAATTTTTTACAAAGGCTAAATAGTCTTTGCTATCTCCACTCCATTTTAACAAACTATCCTGCCATTGACGTGTTTTGAACAATGGATAAATAGTTGGTTGAATTAAAGAGTAATAACCAGATTTTGCTTCTGCATCACCCCAGCTTTCTAAGAAATGATGATCAGGTAAAACGAATTTACAAAGCTTAGCAGTTTCATCAACTTTGGTATTGAAAGAAATGCTTGTAGTTACTTTTTTTAATCCTGCAACAAACTTATCTGCATCATACCAAGTATAAGCAGGGTTTGCTCCGTGAATTAATAAAGCACCAACTTTTCCAGCATTCATATCTTCTACAAGTTGTGCAAAATCTGCATCAACACCTTGACGATAATTTAAAGTGCTAGCCCAATTAA
>JAPLEL010000260.1 GCA_026391415.1 Bacteroidota bacterium | reverse complement strand
TCTTGTTAAAAAGTGATTACTTACGCAAAGAAGCAGAACTATATATCGACTATATTTCTAAAGGAGAAAAAGTAGCAGATAATAAGTTTATGACCAAAAGTTTAAAAGAAATAAACGAAGGCAGTGCATATGTGAACAATTGGGTTTATGAGCAAACAAGCAGTTTATTAAACAAGGGCAAGTTAGTAGGAATTTTAGGTGGAGACCATAGTGTATCACTTGGTTACATGAAAGCCTTGCAAGAAAAACATGGCAGTTTTGGCATACTACAAATTGATGCACATTGCGACCTTAGAAATAGTTATGAATACTTTACCTATTCTCATGCATCGAGTATGTATAATGCATTAACGGAAATACCAAGTATTAATAAACTAGTTCAAGTAGGCATTAGAGATTATTGCGATGAAGAATGGAATATGATTAGCAATAGCAACCATCGAATTATTCCCTATTTAGACCAAGAAATTAAGGAAAAACAATTTGAAGGACAAACCTGGAAATCTATTACAGATGAAATGATCAATCACTTACCCAACAAGGTTTACCTCAGTTTTGATATAGATGGATTAGATAGAAAATTATGCCCAAATACTGGTACACCAGTACCAGGTGGTTTTGAATCGGAAGAAATTATTTATCTCGTAAAAAAAATGATTGAGTCTGGCAGACAATTAATTGGTTTTGACCTTGTAGAGGTTGGCGTTGGCAATACCGAATGGGATAGTAATATTGGTGCAAGAATTTTATGGCGCTTATGCAATTTGATGGTAAAAAATTCAATTAAATAATAGCCATCACTTGATGAATAGAACCTATCAATTTATTATAGAACTCAAGCGCCCAAGTTACAAATCCATCAATTGGATTAGTCAATTAATGTTGTTATTAAGTTTAGCTGCTTTTAGTTTTGTATTTTTTCAAGGTTTGGTGCAACCAAAGATTATCTTTTCTATTGTTGGTATTATTGCCTGGTGGACTTTCTGCTTTTGGCAAAGTAAAAATGGCAAAATAGTTTATTACAGAATTGGTTTACTCTTTGCTTGTTTAGGTTGGTTCTTTATACAAAATGGCAATTGGATTGCCCTCATATTTTTAATAGCTGCCATATTAGAAAAGCAAGCAAAATTTCCCCAAGAAATTGCGTTTGATAACGATGAAATTGTGTTTAATACCTTCCCTAAAAAAAAGTATAATTGGACTGATTTTAACAATATCATCATTAAAGATGGCATCATTACCATCGACTTTAAAAACAACAAACTCCTCCAAAAAGAAATTCAATCTGGCGCAAATGCACAAGATGAGCAAGATTTTAACGAGTTTTGTAACAGTAGGCTACACACAATAAGCTAGATTGCACTTGATTTATAGCCTTTCGTATTCACTATTATAGCCAAAGCATGATTATAGACCAATCACCCTATTTATTGTATTCAGACGGAAACGGTAATATTTTTGAAGATACAAGTTTATATGCCACAGGTCGTGCCGGTTGGGACGCTTTACCCATTCCAACCGAAGATTGGATAGACTTACCAGAAGGTGGAAACTTATATGAATTACCTGGCCGAAGAGGTATTGGTATTGATGTTCAAACTGGAGATATGCGTTTGTGCGATAAAGGATGGGCCGTAGCAGCATTTATTCCTCCAGCACATACTGGTATTTATATTGCCGCTTACGAAACGCTAGAAGAAGCACCTACACTCCCATTATTTTGTTATACAGCTGCTGGCTGGTTGAATCAAAAATTTTATGTAACAGCAGTTAGAATTGAACCTGATATTAGACAAGAATCAATAGGATATGATGAATATAAAATTAAATCAGGTACCGAAAATCTATTAGAGAATTATCCCAATAATCGATTGGTAAAACATTTAATGGAAACTTGTTGCCTTACTTATCATTGTCCTGCGGCAAGAAATTTATCACTCAGCAGATGGGAATGTCCTATTCCAACATCACCTGCTTGTAATGCAAATTGTATTGGATGTATTTCTTTTCAACCAGCAGAAGAAACAATTGTATCTACACAAGAACGTTTAACATTTAAACCAACGGCTGCAGAGATTGTAGAATTTACTGTGCCGCATTTAATATCGGCTCCTTTTCCAATTGTTAGTTTTGGTCAGGGATGCGAAGGCGAGCCATTATTAATGTGGGAAACTATTCAAGAAGCTATTACAGAAATTAGAAAACACACCAAGCGCGGCAGCATTAATATTAATACCAATGGCTCAATGCCAAAAGCCGTAAAAGCCTTGTGCGAAGCGGGTTTAGATAGTATTCGTGTGAGTACCAATTCGGCACGTAAAGAAATTTATGAACCCTATTATCGCCCAAATAATTATCAGTTCGAAGACATTATTGAAAGCATTAAAACAGTACGTGATTTTGGCGGATGGGCTAGCATAAACTATTTTGTATTTCCAGGAATGACCGATAGTGTTGCAGAATATGAAGCGCTTCGTAAACTAATTTCTTATACCAATTTAAGTATGATTCAATGGCGCAATTTTAATATTGATCCAGATTGGTATATGGGTAAAATTGGGGTATATGAAACGGGTGAAATTATGGGCATCAAACAAATGATGGAATTAATTAAAGAGGAATTTCCAAAATTACAGTTTGGTTATTTCAACCCACCTATGGAGCGTATTAAAGGAGATTTTTCAAATGATTTTGCGCATTTATAGCCTATAATAATTGTATGGAAACTACCACCATTATTTTATTGTGTGCATTTGCCACCCTTGCAGGATTTGTAGACGCTATTGTTGGCGGCGGAGGGCTTATACAAACTCCAGCTGCTTTAATTATGCTACCCAATTTACCTGTATCTACTGTAATTGGATCTTTAAAAATTCCTTCTTTTAGCGGTACTTTTTTTGCAGCACGTCAATACATTAAGCAAGTTTCCATTAACTGGACGCGCATGGCTATCATGTGTGCCATTGCTTTTGCTGCAGCATTTTCCGGCTCATTATTACTCTCACAAATGAGTAACAAGTTTATGAAACCCATTATTTTAGTAGTATTGGTTTTTGTAGCCATATATAGTTATACCAAAAAAGATTTTGGCCAACACAATCATAAAACTCACTCCAATAAAACACAATTCATTTACGCCATATTAATTAGTTTAATCATTGGGTTTTACGATGGTTTTATTGGGCCTGGTGCTGGTAGCTTTTTAGTATTGGCCTTTATTAGTATTTTAGGATACGATTTTTTACATGCATCAGCCCATGCAAAACTCATTAATCTAGCAACCAATTTAGGCTCCATTAGTTTGTTTTTATTAAAAGGCAGCATTATTTGGCAAATAGCCATTCCAATGGCATTGTGCAATGCTTTTGGCGGTATTTTAGGTGCTAAAATGGCACTGGCTCGAGGCAATAAATTTATTCGGGTATTCTTTTTGCTAGTAGTAATGGCTACCTTAATTCGGTTTTCTTATGATGTTTTCTGGAAATTCTAATACATTTGATTACAAATTCATAATATATGCTAGCCAGTTTTGAACAAGAAAAAAATATGAAAGCATCTGCCATTACTTTGGCGGTATGTTTACTCTTGTTTTTGGCTTTCTATTTTTTAAAATGGACACTCCCTCAAATTCCAATACCTACAGCAGGAGAAGGCATTGAAGTTAATTTAGGAAATAGCGAAACAGGCTTGGGCGATATTGCACCACAATCACCTGGAAATCCGTCGGTGGCTGAGGACCCCGTTACAAGCCCTCCGCCAAGTGTAAAACCTGTTCCTACAACACAAAATATTAAGGCTGATGAAAATGGAGACGAAGCGGTAAATACAAAAGCCAAACCAATTGTTAAGCCCTTACCAAAACCTGTTGAAAAAATTACAGAAACAGTTAAACCAATTATAAAACAACCTATTGCGCCAGTTGTTGCCACACCTACTCCACCAAAACCAAAAGCCATCTTTAAAGGAGGCACAAGTACTACTACAAGTGGTAATGGAGCAGATACTTATAATGGTGTAAATAACCAAGGTATTGCTGGCGGTAAAGGCGATCAAGGAAATCCTAATGGTAACCCTAATTCAGATAGTTACAAAGGCAATGCGGCCAATGGAAATGGAGGCGAAGGCAATGGCGTAAGTATTAGAAGTGGACTTGATGGTAGAAGAATTACTAGGCTTCCTAGTTTTGAAGATGACTTTAATGAAAATGCCAAAGTAGCCATAGACATTACAGTAGACCAAGCTGGAAATATTATTGCTGCAGTAGTGAATCCAAAAGGTACTACCACCAATAATCAAACCATTCGAAATATTGCTATTAAAAAAGCAAAAACAATCAAATTGACCGCGGGTAATGATGCCGAACAAACCGGCACACTTGTTTTTAGTTTCAAACTGCGAGGATAATTAATTCTGCATAATTTTGTGTTGAAAATGAACTACCAACAAACCCTAGACTATTTATTTGCTTCGCTACCCATGTTTAGCAAATTGGGAGAATCTGCTTACAAAAAAGACCTATTTAATACCATCAGTTTGTGTGATGCTATTGGCAATCCACAACAAAATTTTAAAACCATTCATGTTGCAGGAACCAATGGCAAAGGCTCTACTAGCCATATGTTAGCGGCCATTTTGCAAACTGCTGGTTATAAAACTGGTTTATATACCTCGCCCCATTTAAAAGATTTTAGAGAACGCATAAAAGTAAATGGTCAAGTTTGCGAAGAAGATTTTGTAATAGATTTTACTAGTAGGATTCAACCGTTAATTGAAAAAATTGAGCCTTCTTTTTTTGAAATAACAGTGGCAATGGCATTTGATTATTTTGCCCAACAATCAGTTGATATTGCCATCATTGAAGTAGGATTAGGAGGCAGACTAGACAGTACTAATATTATACAACCAGAACTAAGTATCATCACCAATATTGGGTGGGATCATATGAATTTATTAGGTAATAGTTTAGAATTAATTGCAGCAGAGAAAGCAGGAATTATTAAACAAAATACACCTGTAATCATTGGAGAAACTATTCCAGAAAGCAAACCAATTTTTGAAGCCAAAGCATTGTAATTAAATGCACCCATCCATTGGGCCTCAGCGCAAAGATGGGTGAGCGATTTTGAAAACAATGGTCATTTATTACAGGTAACTATCGCACAAAATTCAACCGACCAACGGCATCAATACCAATTAGATTTGGCTGGGCATTATCAAACAAAAAATCTACTTACTGTTTTAAGCGCCGTTGCAGTATTACAAGAACTTGGTTGGAAAATTGACTACCCAATTGTTCAAAAAGCATTGGCAGATTCCAAAAAAATAAATGGCTTACACGGCCGCTGGGAAATTGTGCAAGAGCATCCACTACTGGTGTTAGACGTTGGCCACAATGAAGATGGCATTAAAGAAATTGTGGAACAATTAGCACTTATTGCAAAAGCGCAAGTTCATATTATAATAGGCATGGTAAAAGACAAGGAAATTGACAAAGTGCTAAACCTACTTCCTAAAAATGCACGTTATTATTTTACCAAAGCACAAATTCCTAGGGCACTTGATCAAAATATACTACTTGAAAAAGCAGCAGGTTTCAATTTACACGGAACGAGTTACGAGGATGTTAATCTAGCTATTCAATCTGCAAAAGACCATGCAAAAAAAGATGACCTAATTTTAGTTTGCGGCAGTGTATTTGTAATTGGCGAAGTGCAATTATAGTATTTTACCAACTCATCCAATTCAATCGAATCATTGCTTGATAAATAGCACCTAATTGAACCCCATGCTGTAATTTCCCTTCCACTAATAATTGCTTCAATTCTGCTTGCGTATAGGTTTCAATGACAATATCTTCAAACGCATCATAATTTGTAATAGCTAATGGCTCGGCATTTCTAGCCAGAAAAAAATACGCTGTATTATTATGTAGTGCTGGGTTTGGAGACACTTGGTATAAGAATTCTATTTCAGAAGATACATAACCAGTTTCTTCCTGCATTTCACGAATGGCAGCGTCTTGTGGCGATTCTCCTATTTCTAAAACACCACCAGGTAATTCTAAAGTGGTTGATCCTTTTCCATGACGATATTGTCGAACCAATACTATTTTTTCTTCTTTAGTGATAATTACCATATTGGTCCAACTTGGCATCTCTAACACATAATATGGCGTCATGATTCTACCGTCGGGCATCATACATTTATCGGCCCTTGCTTGAAACCAACGGTCTTTAAATACATAATTAGATTCTCTTTCGCGCAAATTTGTAATATGGGCTACATGGTGATTACCATGCCAAGCATATATTCCCATTAAAGTCCAAATGCTCATATCACTATTTTTTTGTGGATGAAAAACTAATCGTTGAAATTGTTCTTCGGTTAATTCATTTAAAGTAGCCACAAAACGAATATGCAATGCATGCAATAAAGTAATAGAAACATTAATTGGTACAATATCATTGTCTGGAAGCACAGCCCAAGCATTTTCATCATACGCTTTAATAGTAGGCTTCTCTTCTGTAATAGCTAATTTTATTCTACAATAAGCGTTCATATGACTATCTGCCAAATGATGTACTACTTGTTTTACATTCCATCCACCTTCTCTATAAGGGGTATTTAATTGCGCTTCGTCTAAATTAATAATCGCTCTTTCTAATGAAGTTGCTAAAAATTGTAAGTCTAAAATCCAAGCTTTTTTTTGTGCTTCAGAATAAGGTTGTGGGGTATATCTACCTATTGGATATTTTAAATCAGCATTCATCATTTATTATTTAATTGTGTGAAATTATTTTTAGAAAAAATTATACATATTTTTTAATCTTCTTTTAAAACATGCCCTGTTAAATGAATAAACACATCTTCTAAATTTGCTTGTTTCACTTCTTTGGGTCTTTCAAAACCTGTTGCAACCAATTCGTCAATTAATTTGTCGGGAGAATTAAGTGCAATAATTTTTCCACTATCAATAATAGCTACCCTATCGCATAGCACTTCTGCTTCATCCATATAGTGTGTAGTTATAATTACAGTAGTTCCCTGAGCGCGAATATTTTTTATTAATTCCCATAAATTCCTTCTAGCATGCGGATCTAATCCGGTAGTTGGTTCGTCTAAAAAAATAATTCTAGGTTTATTAATTAAGGAACTGGCTATTGAAAAACGTTGCTTTTGTCCACCACTCAATTCCTTGTATTTAGACTTTGCTTTATCTCTTAAATTAACCGTGTCTAATAAAGTAAGTGGATCAATAGTTTCATTATACAAACCAGCAAATAAATCAAGGAGTTCTGTTAAATTTAAACTAGGATAAAAACCAGAAGTTTGTAATTGCACACCAATAATTTTTTTTATTTCATTGGGAGATGCATCTAAGTCAAACCCAGCAACATTTACTTGTCCACTTGTTTTAGTTCGTAGTGTTTCAATGATTTCTAAGGTGGTGGATTTTCCTGCGCCATTTGGCCCTAGTAATCCAAAAATCTCTCCTTCTAATACATTAAAACTAATGCCTTTAACGGCTTCAAAATTGCCGTAATTTTTTTTAAGATCTTTAACTGTTATAATAGTTTGACGCATAACTAATTTTTTAAAGACAAGCGAATCTGCAAATTATTTGGCGACTGAATCATTCCTAAACTATTATTCTTTTTATTTGCTTGTACTGCAATGGCCCTTAACTGTTGTGCTGCAATATTATTTAACGCACCAGCTGTACCATTTAACAATAAACCCCCACCTAATAAATACCAATTGATTTTATTTTCATTGTTTTTACCAAATAAACCAACGATTGATGTTGCGGTACCAAAAACTGTTAAAATAGTTGCCCATGTTCTATTCTCTCGATATTGACTATATAAAATGGTACTTGAAGGATCTTTTAATTGGTCCATTAAATAATCTAATTGCTTTTTACCTGTGTATAATTTTCCTTGATAAATTAGTGCAGGCTTTGTTAATACAGGAACATAAGAAATTCCATTAGAACTTTCATAATACTGTTGAGATTCAACGGTAGAGGGTTGTGCAAAAAGTGATTGCGCAATTAGTAAAAAAAACAGTGCGATAATAATTTTGCTAATTGCGTTTCTTAAATACATCTCTTTACTTGCTTCAATCTTAAATAAAATTCAGTCTAATCTTTGATGGTACAAAATTAAAGATCTTCCACTATGTATGATTCTAATTCTTCCATCATATTAATACTTCCAATGAAAAGTGATGTCCTTTGGTGTATTTCGGTAGGTACAATGTCTAAAATACGTTGTTTGCCATTCGTTGCTTTACCACCTGCCACTTCTAAAATAAACGCAAAAGGATTGGCTTCATACAATAATCGAAGCTTTCCAGCTGGTT
>JAPLEL010000095.1 GCA_026391415.1 Bacteroidota bacterium | reverse complement strand
CTGTGCAGCTAATTCGGATGAACGTGGACCAAAACGGTTGTTTGGACCAGTAGATTGTGTTTGGCCTTGTACTCCTTGTGCAGGTCTTGCATTCGGATCACGTTGAGCCTGCTCACCTTTTACAGGAATGCGTTTGCGTTTACGTTTTTCTTCCCTACCCATTGGTTTAGGACGGGTATCACTATTAACAGGTAGTTCTATTCTACCCAATATTTTTGGACCTTCTAATTTATCTGCCTTAATATTTTCAATTACCGGACTAAGATCATCAGCAGATTCAGGAACAACCACTGCAACAGGTGCTGGAGGTGTTGGTTCTACTACTGCTGCTTGTTTTTTAGCTGCTGCTTTTTTTGGTGTTGCAGCAACTGGTGCTACTGCGGCCGTTTCTGGCGCAGCTTCTTTAGTTGGTGTTTTTTTGGTTGTTTTTTTAGGACGAGTAGAAGAATCAATAGCCGATAAATCAATTTTATTCAACACTTTTGGCGATTCTAATTCTGGTGCATCTATTTTGGTAACACCTGATTCATTTGTAACAGCACCTTTGTTTTTTTCAACAATAGGAGCAGGAACAACCACCGGTGCTTCTACAACAACAGGTTTTACAACTACCGGCGCTTCCACAACTACTGGTGGAGGAGCTGCCACAACTGGAGCCGCAACCACAACCACTGGGGTAGGCGCTGCTTTTTCTTCTTTTTTATTGAAGCCAATATCTTCTTCGTCTTTTTTCTTTCTTGCTTCGGTTTGAGCACCTTTTGGTATTTCTACCAAGTCGGCCTTGTTCTTAGCCTGCTTATCATTTTGGAACTCCGCCTGCAAGGCATAATAATGGTCATCCGTAAGCTTTGCAGTTGGCTTCAGGTCGTCGCGGCTAAATCCTTTCTTCACCAAAAATTCAATCAGGGTATCCTGACCAATGTTGAATTCTTTGGCGGCTGCTAACAGTCTTGGTAATTTCAGTTCTGACATTCAGTTTTTTTTAGTCAACAAACCAAGGGCAAGCCCCGGTTTTTTTTATTTTTAGCTTTTCATATATCCATTCAAAGTTGTTTACTCAATTCAACACTAAGACAAAGATAACCTCTAAAAAGCGGCTTATTCTTCACGATCAAATTCATCTTGCAATACTTTGCGTACTTCAGTAATCGTTTCAATTTCTAAATCAGTTCTTCTTTCAAGCTCTTCGGCAGATAATTTCAAGATACTTCTAGCCGTATCGCAACCAATACGCTTGAATTCGTCTATAATCCATGGTTCAATTTCATCGCTGAATTCTTCTAAGTCAATATCAAATTCATCCACCACTTCTTCATCTTCGCGGAACACATCAATTTCATACCCTGTTAATTCGCAAGCCAATTTAATGTTTACTCCTCTACGGCCAATTGCTAAAGAAACTTGGTCGGCTTTTAAATAAACTTCGGCATGCTTTTTATCATTATCCAATTCCATATAGCTGATTTTAGCCGGCGTTAAAGAACGCTGAATCAACAATTGAATATTGGTAGTAAAATTGATTACATCTATATTTTCGTTTTTCAATTCACGAACAATTCCATGAATACGACTTCCTTTCATTCCCACACATGCACCTACTGGATCAATACGATCGTCGTAACTTTCAACAGCCACTTTTGCTCTTTCTCCTGGATCACGAACGATTTTTTTAATCGCTATTAAACCATCAAATATTTCAGGAACTTCAATCTCTAATAATTTAGATAAAAACAATGGACTAGTTCTAGAAAGAATAATTACTGGAGAGTTATTTTTTAAATCAACTCTTGCAATAACCGCACGAACGTTTTCGCCTTTCTTGAAATAGTCTTGTGGAATTTGTTCAGATTTTGGCAAAATCAATTCATTGCTTTCTTCATCTAGCAACAACACTTCTTTTTTCCAAACCTGATATACTTCTGCGCTGATAATTTCACCAATACGATCACCATATTTTTTAATTAAAGCACTTTTCTTTAAATCGCTGATACGGCTTGCCAAAGTTTGTTTTGCAGCAAGAATCGCTCTACGACCGAAGTCTAGGATATCTACCTCTTGGTATAATTCTTCGCCTACTTCAAAATCTGGTTCAATTTTAACAGCATCTGTGTAGCCAATTTCAGCCAAAGGATCTAATACTTCGCCATCGTCTACAATCATGCGTCGACGAATAATTTCTAAATCGCCTTTCTCGGCATTTACGATTACGTCGAAGTTTTCATCACTTCCAAATTTTTTGCGCAAAAGTGTTTTAAAAACATCTTCTACCACCTTCATCATCGTAGGACGGTCTATACTTTCTGCGTCTTTGAATTCCTGGAATGCCTCAATCAGGTTGATACTAGCCATAACTTAATTTTTACGTTTCGCTCTGCAAACCAATGCGGTTAGCAGCTGATTAGAATTTGATTTGTACTGTTGTTGTTTTTATATTACTGAAAGCAATAACTAACTGTTGTGTAACAGCTTTTTTACCCTTTCCTTCTATTGTTTCTAATAAGATATCTGCTGGTGTTACCGCCAACAGGGTGCCAATTTTTTCGGTTCCATCTGCAAATGCTACCGCTACCGATCTGCCAATATTTTTTTGATACTGACGCAATAGTTGCAAAGGTTCGTCGATACCTGGAGAAGATACTTCTAATGAAAATTCTCCTTCGGGATACCAAGCTTTTTCTTCTATTAAACTATAGAGTTGGCGATTAATTTTCACGCATTTTTCAATGGGAAAACCTGCATCGCCATCCATAAATATTTTAATATTGTTTGTAGGCTTAATAAATAAACTCACCAAAAAATAGGTAGGTTCATCTACCAATAACAGTTGAATCTGCTCCTCTATTTCTTTTAATCTTGTTTCCATTTTCAAACGCTTTCACAAAGCTACAATTGCCGCCCTATTTTAGAAAATTGTTCCTTTTTTGTGGCCTTTTGCCTCAAAAGCTTCAGGTATAGAAAAAGGAGAAGGGAACGGTAGCCGTTCCCTTCGTGTGTATTTATCTGTTGCAAATATAGTGGAAATGTATATTATCTTCCAAATTTGATGATTATCTTTGTTTTATATGATTAAGTTTATTTTTTATGGACTGGTTGCTTACCTGATCTATAAACTGGTTTTTGAGCTGGTTATCCCCGTAGGCAAAGCAAGTGTACAAATGAAAGAAAAGTTGCAACAAATGCAAGAGCAACAAAAGTACCAACAGCAACAATCAAGGCCAACAGCCGAGCCTACCCCTGCGCCGAAAGCCAAGGAAGACAAGGACTATATTGATTTTGAAGAGGTGAAACCTTAAACAATTCTATCATTATAAATCTAATTCTGGCAAGGTCTGCGGCCATTGCAGGTGAATGGTTTGCATGCCAACTTGCTGGGCCGCCTCAATATTTTTTAAAGTATCGTCAATAAAAACAGTTTCCGCAGCTAGTAAGCCATGGTTTTCTAAAATTTGAATAAATGGTTCTAATGTTGGTTTGCGTAGCCCCATTTGGTGCGAATAATAGGCTTTTTCAAAAAAATCATTGAAGTTGTTTTTCCCTGTTTGAATAAAATAGGTTCTTAAAAATGACTCGTAATGAATTTGATTGGTGTTAGAAAATAAAAAGATTCGATACTTATTTTTAATGCTAATGAGCCATTCTAAACTGGGCAATCGAAAATCGATTAACAAGGCATTCCAAGCAGTTTCTATTTGATTGTTAGATAATGCAACTTGGGTGGTCGCCCTAAAAGCATCATAAAATTCGTTTGGGCTAATGGTCCCAGTTTCTAATTGAATGAACAAGTCATTTGAATGGTGTTGGGTGAACATTTCAGAAAAATTTTCTACACCTAACGCAACAAATGCTGCTTCTGTTTTTTTAAAATCTATGTTAAACAACACGCCCCCTAAATCAAAAATGATATTTTTTACTCCTTGCATAGTTAACTGATTTTATGTAGTGGATTGTTTTGTAATACAAAGATATTAATCAAAGCGCTTTCGTTATTAAAACTAATTTCTTGCTCTTTATTTAGCACGCACCAAGGCAATAATTTAGCAATAAAATCCTTTGCTACCAATCGTTGTGGCGTACTTAGTAGTATGGTGGTTCCTTGTTGAATAAACTGCTCTAGCATTAAAAATACGGTTTCAAAATCGGTAGGATTGTAATTAATATCACTCAATAATAAAACTTCAGCTGCTAAAAATTTGGGGATTGCTTGCCAATTAATTAAGGCGCTAGAAATATTTGATACTTGATTGGCTGCAATATTTTTTTCTAATAATGCAATAGCTGCTGGCGCATAATCACTGCAACAAATATGGGTAGCATAATTTGCGGCAACAAAAGAAGGCAAGCCAATTCCTGCCGCTAATTCTACTAGTTTTTTATCTTGAATATAGCTCGGATTTTCTTGTAAAAAATTGGCTAGCGCAATAGCCGATGGCCAAATTTTTGCCCAATAAGGAAAGTCTAATCCACCCAATTGATACAAGTTTTGCAATTGAACAAAATTAGGAACAGCCAATTGTATGGTTGAGTTTGGAACCAAATACTGTTCAAACACTAGGTCTTGTAACAATGGATGGGCATTGGGTTCTTGCATGTACAATTGTTTTGAAAAATAATCAAGCAATAAGCGCAAATCAAATCAACAATATTACTGTAGTTTCGCAAAAACAATTCTACAATCATGAGCGAAAATGTACTTACACAAGGAAAAATTCACACCGAAAAAGGTGTTTTAACTTTTGAACTTTACGATGATGATGCGCCCATTGCTGCTGCAAATTTTAAAAAATTAGTTTCGGAAGGTTATTATAATGGTTTGAAATTTCACCGTGTGATACCCAATTTTATGGTACAAGGCGGTTGCCCAGACGGAACAGGTGCTGGCGGACCAGGATATTCTATCAATTGCGAAACCTCAGGCGTTAAACAAATACACGACCGTGGCGTAATGTCTATGGCACACCGCGGCAGAAATACAGGTGGATCTCAATTTTTCATTTGTCATAACCGCCCAGGTACCCGCCATTTAGACGGCGTTCATACCTGTTTTGGTAGAATCATTGATGGCCTTGATGTAATTGACGACATTAGAGGCGGTGATACTATGACCAAAGTTGAATTGATCTAACTAATTATACCGTTTTTTTAGGAGGTAAAGCAAAAGCAGCCGCTTCGTGATCGAACTGTCCACTATGGGCACCGTCGCAAAATGGTTTGTTTTTGCTTAACCCACAACGGCACAAACCAACAATTTCTCTTCCGGCTAAATCATAGCTATTTCCTGCTCTATCTACAATGGTAAAATCACCTTCAATTTTAAGTGATCCGTTATTGTTTACTGTTATTTTAGTTGACATATTTTTGGTTTTGGAGCGAAGATAGTGGTAACAGCGTTTACCTCATCAAACTAATGGTTAAGGCATTGCAATAATGCGGTGAATAATTTCACTAAAATATGCGGCATTACCCGGACCAAACCAATTCATCACACGTGTTTCATATCCAGGAATATCGTAGTAAGCATCTTTGGTAATATAACCCGCATAGCCACCATTAAAACTAGTAATCATTAATTGTTTTCCTTTTGATGCTGCAAAATCTGTAAGTGGTTTTACTAACTCTCCACTAAAATCACAAGGCATACCCACCATTATTAGGTTACCAATTCGCAACACTTTTACTTCTGTAGCATAATCGCCATAAAGTTTGGTCCAGACCCAATGTCTAAAACACCAGTCTGTTGCAAATCGCCACTGAGGCTCGCGCATAGGTAAAGCAAGCGTAACCATTGATAATGCCGGTGTAATTGTTTGTTTTTGTTTGTTTTGTTGGATGGCTGTTTCTAAACCTGTTGCTAAATTGGTTAACTCTTCCCAATCATTGGCACCCTTGGTTTCTGGCCCCATACTTCCTACCGCACCCGCTAAAAAAAATGCTTGATTATATCCATCTTTTTTTTCGAGCGAATCAACTAATGGACCAGGATAATCTCTGCTCAATTGCATTTTATCGCCACCCAAAGTAGTAGCATGTGCTGCAAAAGAAGTTAAGATTGCTTTGGAAGATGGATTATTTTTTTGCATGAAATATAACACACGTAAAAAAGGATCTGTACTGCCTTTATTGCCCATCGTTCTATTTTTAACCCATTCTGCACTTTCAATAACGGATGATTGTAGCTCAATAGGAGCAAGGGTTGTGGCGGCTTGTTTCACTGAAGAAATAATAGCTGTTGCTAATTTTTGCACCATCGCACTATCATATTTTCCAGCAAATAATTCGCCTATATATCGCTTTCCCCATCCACCAATACTATTGTGTGCATGGGTTGCGCCCAAGTATAAATGCGCATAATCAATACCTGCTAATTGAATTTGATTACGCAACAAAATGGTTAATTCTGGAGGGATAATTAATAAATCGCAGGCAACAATAGCTACACGTGTTTGCCCTTGTTGTAAGTATATGGCGCGCGCATAAATACTATCGTGTATAGATTCATAAGGCTTGCCCTTTCTATTTCCATAGCCTGCAGTAGGCATAGGATGTGTGGGTGTAATATTCACTTTACTCCATCCTGCTAATAATGGCGAAACCGAATCTATATCCAAAGGATGTGATGCCAAACTATCTAAACGCAAATTCATTTGTTGATAGAAGGCAGTTTGTTGGTAAGGTGTTCGATCTGTTTTTCTAATAAAAAAAGGAACCGCCACAACTATAAATAAAAGTATGCAACCAATAACTATTAAAAACATTTTCAACAATTTCATAGAAAGCAGTTATTAGTGAATAAATTACAATGACCCAGTTGGTTTGCGATTACCATATACAAATTGTTCCATGGCAGTCATTGATAAAATAGCATCTGCTGCTGAACAAGGATTATTGCCATTGTTTAAAAAATACGCAACAATTTTTTCAATCATCGGTTGCTGAATATGGGTAGGTTGTTTAAAAGAAAGTACTTCTGTTCCTCCTTCAGTTTCAACCGTTATTTGATTGCCAAAAACTGGAAATGAAATTTTACCTGCCGAGCCAATAATTTCAAACAGATCTTTGTGTAGTGATTCTGACGTTGCAAAAGACCATAAACCATTAAATAGAATATTATTACTTAACAACATGGTTCCTGTTACTATATCTTCTGCTGCATACAAACCTGCTTGATTGGCAGAGAAACCTTGCATGCCAAGGGCTTTGCCAAAAAAATAAAATACAAGGTCTAGTTGATGGGGTGCCAAATCGTAAAACAGACCGCCACCAGCTAGTGTAGGGTCTACCCGCCAATTTGTTTCGGGATTTTCCATTTGCGCCGATTTATCGGGTTGTAACATGGTAATACTTACTGCCCTAACTGCGCCAATGGTTTTATCTGATAATAATTTTTTTACTTGTAAAAACATGGGTAATGCTCTACGATAATGTGCAATACATAATTTGCCGCCCATATTATTGGCTACCGTTTGCATCCGTAAGCATGATGCAAGATTGGTACTCATTGGTTTTTCTACATACACATTTTTTCCAGCCTGTAACGCAGCAATAGCATAGGCTTCATGGAATTTGGGTGGAGTTGCAATATAGATCGAATTGATAGTTGAATCATTAATCAATTCATTGGCATTGGCATACCATTTGGGTACTCCATGGCGAGTAGCATAGTCTTTTGCTTTTTCGGCATCTCTACGCATCACAGCAATTAATGCAGAATTGGGCACTTTATTAAAAGCCGGACCAGATTTTAATTCTGTTACATTTCCACAACCAATAATACCCCAATTAATAGTGGCTGTATTATTGGCCAAATTTGTTTGTATTGATTCCATATGCAATGAATTGAATCAACTAAGTTAATAAAGCAAACTAAAATATCTTGGGGTTCAACACTGCTTCCATAAAATGTGTTGGCATTTCTATTATACTACGCCCAACATTTTTTTAGCGTAGTCTACACATTTTTTTGTTTCTGAAATAGGATCAGAGCCAGCGGGAATATCATACTCTAATTCAATCGTAGCAGGTATTGCGTATTTCTTTTCTTTTAACAAAGTAAAAATTTCTTTTAAAGGTGTATCTCCTAATCCCCAAACAACATTAGCGCCGCCTTTTGTTTTAGAGAGTCTGTCTTTAATATGCATACTAGTTATGCGATCGTGTTTGGCTTCAATTAGTGCAAGTAAACTTTCTTTGGTGTTATTTCCGCCAGCTGCTATATAGTGCCCACAATCAAGATTCATTGAATTATAAGGCGATTGGCTCAAAGCTATATCCCAAGCAGTATCCGATGCTTGCGTATGCGCATGATAGCCAATATACATTTTATGTTTGGCCCCTAATTCACCCAATCTTTTTGAATGTGCAGCGTTAGGAATTTCTATGGTAACAGATGTTGCTCCTAAAGCTTTTGCTGCATTAAAAGCATATTCAATTTCTGCATCGGTATTTTGCGCATTTAATGCGTCTGGCTTAAAAGCATAAATACTTACCCCCGCTTTATGGAACATTTTACGAATCTTAATAAATGCATCCATTGAAACGTTTGCACGCCAATCTGCTACTTGTTGTTGATAGGTAGTTTCTTGTTTTTTTTGTTCGTCTGAAATAGTTCTAGGTTGTCCTGCAACACGCGGTGCGCGCACAATATTGTTGGCGGGTTTACCAGCATAGGCTTCTATTGAATCGCCCATTAATTCTATGGCACTAATATTTGAATCTAAACAGTATTGCAGAATTTGTTCGGGGCTACTAGGCAAACTTCTCCAAGAATAAGTAATCGCACCAACTTGAACGCCCATTATTTTTGAATTGGGTTTATCTAGAACAAATGCATTTGCTAAAACAGATTTGCCTGTTATTAAAACTGTTAATGAGGCTACACTTGTTTTGTATAAAAAATCTCGACGATTGGTTGGTTTGGCCATTTTTGCTTGAATTAGGAATTCGGTTATTATAATCTTTTTACTAAAATAGGGTCTTCGTTTACGCCTTCAATTTTCATTTTATACCCTTCCGAAGTAAGGTATATTGTTACTGCTGGGCGAAATAAATTAACAAAAATAGGCGAGGTTGGTAAATCTTGAATCCAGTCTTGACGGTTCATTAATTTGAAAACGGTATTGCCATTCCATCCTTTAAAATCGCCATCAATATTGGTTTCAATTACTTCTTGTAATTTATTGCAAGCCACTAAACGATCAATGCCTTCAATTTTCATTTTAAATTTCTTTCCGTCTTTATACACCACAATACTAGGTTGTGCTGTTGCAGGTTTTTGGTTGATTTTATCGTTGATTTCGTAAAAATTAAAACTATTTGTTTTTATTAAAGTTCCTTTTACAATTGCACCACGAATAGTTACAAAACTTGCAGAAGAATCCACCATTTTTAGGTTATCTGTTGTTTGTGCTTGCGTGTAAATGAAAGCAAATACTAGCGTAAGGTTTAATAGTAACTTTTTCATACGATTTTTATTAAGTGATAAAGATAACATCAGTTATGTTACAAATTTTTAATTCGGATATTTCTAAATCGAACCACATCGCCATGGCCCAAAAAACCAATATGACCTGTTGTTCTTTTTAATCCTGGGTGCTCGTTGTGGTCCATAGCGCCATTAGTTGCTGCGTCTTTAATATCCCCATCAACAATGGTTTCGCCATTTAAGATTACTTTAATTTTTGTACCTTTTACAACAATAGATTCTTGGTTCCAATCCCCAATAGGTTTTAAGAAACCTCTTTTTGCAGGAATCACGCCATATACAGAACCATGGTATTGATAAGGTTGTAATTTTTTATACATATCGGCCTCATTATCCAATACTTGAATTTCCATTCCTACATAAGCTGCATCACCAGTTAGTGGCGCACGGATACCAATACCATTATTTGCTCCCGGTGTTAATTGAAATTCAAAACGATATTCAAAATCGGCAAATTCATCTTTGGTATAAAGGTTGCCGCCGCTCAATTCTGGATGAACAACAATAGCACCTGATTCATTTAAATAACCCGCTGTATTTCCAATCCATTGATCCATATTAGACCCATCGAACAATGTTGTAAAGCCTTCTGATTTTTCTGCGGAACTTAGTGTTGAAATAGTAGTGGTAGGAATTTCTCTTAAATAGATATTCCTATAGGCTACATAGGTTCCGTGTGCTTGTAATTCAATTTG
>JAPLEL010000012.1 GCA_026391415.1 Bacteroidota bacterium | reverse complement strand
CAATTGGAGCTTCTTTAATATTGAAAAATTTCATTGGACGCCTAAAATGATTGGTATTTCTTTGGGGGCGGTGGGTTTATTAGTAGCTATAGTTCAAGGTGGGTTAATTCGCATTATAAATCCTAAAATTGGCAATGAAAAAAGTGTGTATTTTGGATTAGGATTATATGCACTTGGATTACTACTATTTTCATTTGCATCCGAAAGTTGGATGATGTTTGTGTTTTTAATTCCCTATTGTTTGGGTGGCATTGCTGGCCCTGCATTACAATCGATTATTTCAGGCCATGTGCCGTCTAATGAGCAAGGTGAATTACAAGGTGCATTAACTAGTTTAATAAGTGTTACTTCAATTGTAGGGCCATTACTAATGACCAATTCATTTGCCTTTTTTACAGGCCCGCATCAACCATTTTATTTTCCTGGAATTGCATTTTTTATTGGAGCAATCTTTATGATTACAAGTGCGGTGTTATCTTATAGAGCCCTTAGACAAGAGAAAAGAATGGCAAAAGAAATAGTGGAATAAAATTTAAGTAGCTTATTTTTTTACAGCCTTCTTTATAAAATACTTATATCGATAATAACTAGCTATTAGTAGTATCAAAATACTTATTTCTGATAACAATTTTTCTGGATCAATCCAGTCTGTGGGGCGGTCTTTTAACATAGGATCCATTAATAACCCATGCACTAAAAATAGTAGCGCTGTTGCATAAGATATTAAATGAATATTTTTCCAGGCCCTAAACTTCAGGCGCTTTTTAATATTTTTTTGCGAACTAATAATCACTATTAAAATTGCATAGAAAGCTAGCACACCTAACAAAACCGTCCAGCCTTGCTTAGGAGCTGTTAAAGGCAAAAGGATATGTGAAAAATCAAATCCTGCATTTTTATCTAATAATAAAAAAAATGGGTGCAATAAAACGAGTGATATTGCCAAGTAGGCTGTAAAATTATGGATGCGTTCAATATTGAGTTGTTGCAGTTTTGCAGGCAATCGCTTCCAATATTTATTGGCTTTGTATCCGGTACTTAAAAGCATCCCCAATAAAAAATTTAGGGTTAATATACCAGAGGCGCATAGCCCTAAACTGGCTGAAATATCTAAAAAACTAATATCAAACATAGGCTATGAAGGTATTAAATTGGCATTTATGAATCGCTTAAGGACATATAAAAAGTATAAGATTAGGTTAAAAACTAAAAATAAGCCCTTATAAATCATTGAAAATGCCGGTAAATAGGCGGGTTTATGCGGGTTGTTTTTAATTTATTAGGATAATAGGGTTAAAAAAGCTAGTTTTGCAATTCATTTATTTATTTTACAAATTTTACAATGGACACAAAAATTCAAGGAACTGTAAAGTTCTTTAACGAAGAAAAAGGATTCGGCTTTATTAAGCACGACAATTCTAACAAAGAAACTTTTGTACATGCAAACGGTTTGATCGATCAGATCGAAGCTAATGACAAAGTTGAGTTTGATGTACAAGAAGGACGTAAAGGCCTAAACGCCGTGAACGTTAAACGTATTAGCTAATACTAACTTTCTTTACCCAACAATAAGGCCATTCCGAGTAATCGTGATGGCCTTTTTTAATGGGCAATTTGTCGGCTTATGCCGTGCATAAATTCTATATTTGTTCAATTAATTAGTAATAGATATGTCTGAACTCATTCAAAATTTACAAGAAACTATTGCTTATATCCGCAGCAAAGTAAATACGGAATCTACTATTGGCATCATATTGGGCAGTGGCTTGGGTAATTTGGCGAATGAAATTATAGCTGATATAGAAATTCCATACAAAGAGATTCCACATTTTCCAGTGAGTACTGTGCTTGGTCATAAAGGCCGCCTCATATTTGGCACCTTAAATGGTAAAAAAGTATTGGTGATGGCAGGGCGTTTTCATTACTACGAAGGGTATACTGCACAGCAAGTTGCTTATCCTGTTAGAGTCATGCGTTTGTTGGGAATTAATACGTTGCTATTGTCTAATGCTGCTGGTGGGGTTCAAGACAAAATGAATGTGGGTGATTTAATGGTTATTACAGATCATATTAGTTTATTTACCATCAATCCTTTGCTTGGGCCAAATGAAGATTCATTAGGAACGCGTTTTCCTGATATGAGTGAGCCTTATAGCAAATCATTAATTTTAAAAGTTCAGGCGATTGCTGCTGCAAATAATATCGTTTTAAAACAGGGTGTGTATTTAGGGGTTACAGGGCCTACATTTGAAACACGTGCTGAGTATAAACTAATTCATACATTAGGTGGAGATGCAGTAGGTATGAGTACGGTACAAGAAACAATTGTGGCAAAGCATTGTGGCATGGAAGTATTTGCTATTAGTGTTATTACAGATATTGGTATTAGAGAAGAAGAAAATACCATTACGCACGATGAAGTTTTACAAGCGGCTAAAGATGCTGAACCTAAATTGACATTATTGTTTTCTGAATTAGTTGCTGGAT
>JAPLEL010000175.1 GCA_026391415.1 Bacteroidota bacterium | reverse complement strand
TGCTACAGATTCTTTAGCTTATTTAAAAGACGCATTTTATTTTCCACAACACAAGGGAAAAGATGCTATTTATTTTTGTGGAAATTCTTTGGGTTTACAACCAAAAAAAATGCAAGCTGCAGTTGAAACTGAATTAACAACTTGGCGAGAAATGGCTGTGGGCGGCTATTTTGGTGGCACAAACCCTTGGCTTAAATACCACGAATTTTTACAGCCTAGCCTTGCAAAAATTGTTGGTGCAAATCCTTTAGAAATAACGGTGATGAATAGTTTAACAGTGAACCTTCATTTGTTAATGCTCAGTTTTTATAAGCCTAACACAACGCGTTTTAAAATAATTATGGAATCTGGCGCCTTTCCATCAGACCAATATGCAGTTGAAACACTCGTGAAACATTTTGGATTAGATCCTTCAACAACCATCATTGAAATAGCTCCTAAAAATGGCAATAAAAATTTAAACGAAGAAGATATTCTTGAAGCTATCACTACTACTGGGCCAGCATTAGCAATGGTTATTATGGGTGGCATCAATTACTATACTGGTCAATTATACCCAATGCAGTCTATAACAAACGCCGCACACCAAGTTGGCGCAATTGTTGGTTTCGATTTAGCGCATGTAGTAGGGAATGTACCTATTGCTTTACATGATTGGCATGTTGATTTTGCAGTTTGGTGCAGTTATAAATATTTGAATGCTGGGCCTGGTGCTGTAGGTGGTGTATTTGTACACGAAAAATGGGCTTCTAATATAAATACACCACGATTAGCAGGATGGTGGGGGAATGATGAAACAACAAGGTTTAAAATGGAAAAAGGCTTTCTGCCAAAACCCAATGCTTCTGGATGGAATATAAGTACCACACAAGTTTTTAATTGTATTGGTTTAAAAACCTCGCTTGAATTATTTGACGAAGCAGGTATAGAAAATCTAAGAAAAAAAAGTATATCACTTACAAATTATTTAGCATTTTTAATGCAACAATTACCCAATTTAAGTTTTGAAATCATTACACCCTCAAACCCCGCTCAAAGAGGTGTTCAATTGAGTTTATATTTTAAAGAAAACGCAAAAGCCATTCACAATAAAATGATTGAAAATGGTATTATTGTTGACTTTAGAGAACCTGGCGTGATTCGACTAGCCCCTGCTCCTATGTACTGTAGTTATTTGGATGTGCACCAATTTTATTGCATCTTAAGAGACCATTTTTAGTATCCCAATCAATAAGAAATTTTTATTGTACAAGTTTATAAATAAATAAAAATGAGTACCCATTGCCATAGCCTAATTTGTTTGGGAGATTCCTATACCATTGGTGAATCTGTTGCACTATATGCTGGATTTCCTTACCAAACAATTCAATTACTGCGTAGCGCAGGCTTGCATTTTCATGCCCCAGAAATTATAGCAAAAACAGGATGGGCAAGTTTTGAATTGGCCGAGCATTTAGTTAAATTACAATTAAATGACTCTTATGATTTTGTTAGTTTACTCATTGGCGTGAACAACCATTACCGCGAACTAGATGTAGAAAGTTTTTCTGAAGACCTCAGTTTTTTAATAAAAAAAGCTATTCACTTAACGGGAGGAAATTCCAACTATGTTTATTTAATGTCTATTCCTGATTGGACCATTACTACATTTGGGCGTTCAAATAAAAAAAATAACACTGCTGATACAATTGCCTCATTCAACGAAACTTGCAAACTATTGTCTCTAAAAAATGGTTGCAATTTTATTGACCTCACCAAATACACCAATTTGGCGGAGACCGATTTGAGTTTACTGGCAGCAGATGGATTGCATTACAGCGAAAAAGCTTATGCTTATTGGGCTAAGGAACTAGCTAATAAAATACAAGAAAGCATTCATCAAAAAGGCAAGTAATTTTTCATTTCTGTTTGATATTCCTTTGCCACTTTTGTTGCTACAGTTGCAAAATCTTGGCCACTGCTTGCAAAAATAATTGCCCTGCTAGCATTTACTAATAAACCACAACTACTATTCATTCCATATTTAGATACTTCTGCTAAACTGCCGCCTTGTGCACCCACACCCGGAACTAATAAAAAGTGTTCTGGAATAATAGAACGAATATTTTCAAGGTCACTTACACGTGTAGCACCCACTACAAACATTAAGTTTTCGGGCGTTCCCCAAGAAGCAATTTTTTCTAAGACTGTTTCGTATAAACGTTTTTCTGAATTGTTTTGCGTAATGTGTGGCTCAAGTGTTTGAACTTGATAAGATGGTTGTACCATTAATTGTTGAAAATCATTACTACCAGCGTTTGAGGTTAAACCCAAAACAATACTCCATTTATTTTCATATTCTAAAAATGGGCGGACGCTATCTTCTCCCATATAAGGCGCAATGGTCACTGCATCGAAAGGTAATACTTCAAAAAATGTTTTGGCATATTGCGCAGATGTATTACCAATATCGCCACGCTTTGCATCAGCAATTTTAAAATGTGTGTTAGGAATATAGTGTAAGGATTTCTCCATACTCTCCCAGCCTTTTAATCCTTGTGATTCGTAAAAAGCCGTATTAATTTTATAGCCCACACAATGGTCTTTGGTAGCGTCAATGATGGCTTTGTTAAATGCAAATACAGGATCGGATTCTCCCATTAAATGCTTGGGGATTTTGGTAATATCCGTATCTAAACCTACTACGAGGAAACTGTTTTTTTCTTGTATTTGATTAACTAGTTCAGAACGATTCATGCCACAAATGTAAATAGAAAGCTTTATTGATACGAATACACTTGATAACCCCATGGCGCAAGTGCAAACGAGTGCCCGGCTTTAATGGCCATTTTTTGATTTGAAAACAATTCTGTTGCCTCGCCTATTGTAGTATTATCATTAATAGTAACCGACTGCGCATTTGCGCTTAAATTCAATACTACCAATACTTTGCTATTATTGGCAAACCTTGTATAAGCATATATTTTATCATCTGCTGTAGATACTAATTTTTTAAATCCTGCATTAGCTGCTAATGCGGGAGAACTAGTATGCAAATTCAATAATTTTTTATAAAAAGGCGCACGGGCATATTTTGCAAACGGGATAGTATCTTTTTCAAAAAAGGAAATGCTACGCAATAACGGTTCTTCTTGACTGCTATATACCAAAGGGATAGCACGTTTAAATGTTTGAGACAATACCGCAAAAGGTGCATGAATATCACCTGGCATGGTAGCAAAATCTGCTTTATTCCAGCTGTTTTCGTCGTGATTACTTGTAAAACACAAACGTAATCCATTGCTAGGATAGGTTGTATCTACTTGCTTTACTACACTATCTAATGCTGCTGCATTTCTTTTGCCAGCTGCAATTAGTTTCATCATAGAAAATTCTGTCCAGCCATAGGTTGCATCGAATCCATCGGTATATAATGATGGCTTTTCTGCTTCTGCTAACATGAAGATATTTTTTTCTTGTTTTAAGCTTTTAATGGCTTTAGTCCAAAACGCATCAGATACGCCACCTGCAAAATCGCAACGATAACCATCTATATCCGTTTCCTTTACCCAATAATGCATTGCTGCAAGCATTGTATCGCAGAGTTCTTGGTTATTATAATTGAGTTTTCGTGTATCAGTCCAATCGTATTGTGAAACAGGTTTTCCAGTACTGTCTTTTACATAAAAATCTGGATGCGATTGTAACCATGGATGGTCTGCACCTGAATGATTAGGTACCCAATCTATCATTACTTTAAAGCCTAAATCGTGTGCTTTTTTAACCAAGGCCTTCCAATCGGCTAAATTGCCAAATTCGGGGTTGATTCCTGTATAATCTGCTACAGCATAATAACTACCCAAGCTACCTTTTCTATCAACTTTACTAATTGGATTGATGGGCATAAACCATAATGTATTTACCCCCATTTCTTTCAGCCTTTCTAAATGTTCACTGAATGCCTGAAAGGTTCCTGCTGCCGTATATTGGCGCACATTTACTTCATAAATATTGCTATTCATCATCCAAGCTGGATGACCTTCAATAGTTGCCGTATCTAATGCAATAAACTTGTTGGATGAATTAGAACAAGCGCTCAATAATACGAGCGAAAAAGCTAGAAAAAATAGTTTTTTCAATAACATAACAATCGTTTAGGGTATAAATTTATCTACTATTGTGTAAAATACACACATTGTTGGTAAATATTTTTATCAGCCCTTCTACTTAGGCTATGTTAACACTACAATAAGGGCATAAATAATGCCTGGTAACCAAAATAAAAGTGATAATAAAACGCTAATCCAAAATCGATTATTAATACCTCCTTCGTGAAGCCCTACTGCTAATGGAGGTAACAAAATTGCCAGTATTGCATACAAAAGGGTATTAGTACTTACTTCAGCACCATCCTGAAGCCCTTGTGCTCGATAATTTTTTACCAAGGATTTTACTTCTCCAAAACGCGCTTTCCGTTCTGCTTTTGAAAGACTGCTAAACGCCTGCATAGCATCTTTTACCATTTTTTCATCTTGCTTAGATGTATAAGTAGATGTAGTATCATTAACCTTGCTAATACTTGGTATAGCAGCATTTGCTGAAAATACTATCAACAAAATAAAAACGAAAGAGCAGATTTTTTTCATATACTTTTTTTAGGGGTTAATTGACTAATTGCTTAGATAGTATTTGCAATATTTAAAAATAATTAAATTAGTTATATGCACTACTAACTTTTATAGTTAGTAGTTTTACAAAAATCATACCTTTTTATTAAACTAAAATAGATGTATAAAATATTAACGATTTCTATTTTTCTACTTACAGCATGCGCTACCAAAATAACTGACTATAAAAAAGCAGAAAACGCTTTTGATGCGGGAAGGGAATTTATAGACGCAGGATTTAAAGGCGATTTTACAAAAGCCGCTTTTTTTATGCTGCCTAACGAGGCCAATAAGCAACTACTTGGAGCACTTGAAACAGTATACCGCAGTAAAGACAAAGAAGGCCGTCAGCAAGCCAGGACCGCCTCTATTAATATCATTCAAGTAGACGATATTGACTCAATAACTACTATTATTCAATATAGTAGTTCATTTGAAAAATCAACTAAAAAAATAAAAGTGGTTAAAAAAGAAGCTAACTGGCTGGTTGATTACCAATACAGTTTCAGTTCAAAATAGAAATATGACAAAATAATTAGCATAGAAACGAGAGAATTTGAAAAAAATAAGCAAGTCGTTCCTATATTTGCAAAAAATAAATAAAAATGGAAGCAGTAAAATCAAATGGTAAAAATTGGCTTTGGTTTTTTATATGGTTAGGGATATTAATAACCCTATTAGTAGTTTATCGTCAATTTTTTTGGTTAGCATTACCTGGTACTGTTACTTATTTTGCTAAATCTTTAGACTTACTTTAATTTATTTCAATTAATAGCATATTTACAAAAGCAGCTCATTGGGCTGCTTTTGACGTTTATAGAAAGTACCTTTTAATGATTCTTAATTGGTGGGTTCTTTCGCTCGATTGTTTATTAATGATGCCCATATTGTCTATCGAATCAATTCGAACTTTACCTGACGAATGAATAATGGTGGCATTGTTTAACATCAATCCTGTATGGGTAATTTTACCTTCTGCATTATCAAAAAAAGCAAGGTCCCCGCATTTAGCTTCTTGCAAAAAACCGACTACTTCGCCCAAAGCTGCCTGTTGATAAGCGTCTCGTGGCAAAGCAATTCCTAAACTACGGTAAACTTGTTGGGTAAATCCACTACAATCAATTCCAAAAATTGATTTTCCACCCCATAAATAAGGGGTATTTAAATACCTAATGGTGATAGCTTTAATCACAGCTTCATTTATAGATTCTGCTGATGGTTGTAATAAAGATACCTCAACACTAAATTGATCATTTCCAATTTGGGTTTGGCCTTTTTGAAATAACCCCATAAGACATCCCATAGGAATCTGCATAGACGCTCCATTGCACGTAATCTCAGACAGGTAATTAGCAGTTAGCACATTGTTACTATTATTCAACAAAGCCTCTGGAATGGCCGCCAATTGGCTTGTTTGGCACCATCCAATATAATCGTCGTAAATGCATTGAATTTTTGTAAAATCTTTTATAGACTCCAGCACTTTGGCCGTTTCTCCAAATAATAATTGGCTCACCATTTCTGCGCGGTGAGACGCTTCGGAACGCATGGGTGATACAGGAACTATGGCTATTACAAAAGACATTGACTAATTTTAGTTCCGACAATGAATTGCTCGAGAAATATAAACTCGATCAAGATAGTCAATGGATAGGTATTTTGCTGCAACGCTATACGCTATTATTACTAGGCGTATGTATGAAATATTTAAAAAATGAAGAAGCTGCTAAGGATGCCGTACAACAAGTTTTTTTAAAAGCAATTATTGCATTGCCAAAAACAAATGTAGAATTTTTAAAAAGCTGGCTTTATAGCATTGCCAGGAATCATTGCCTGATGCAGTTAAGGGATAAAACAAAATGGGTAACAATTAGTACCGAAGCCGATATTCAAGATAATAGCTTTTTTGAGCCTTTTGATACTAATAAAGAACAAACTATTCTCATTCTAGAAAAGGCATTGCTTGATTTAAATCCTCCTCAAGAGACTTGTGTAAAATTGTTTTATTTAGAAAAAAAGAGCTACCAAGAAATTGTAGCAGCAACAGGATTTAGTTTATTGCAAGTAAAGAGTTATATTCAAAATGGCAAACGCAATTTAAAAACATTAGTCATTCAAAAATTGCAGCAATTATAATGTCTGATTTAAAAAACATATTATCAAACAGTAATATTATAGACGAACAGCTATTTCAAAAATATCTGGCAGGAACTGCTAGTGCAGAAGAACGTTTTTTTGTTGAGAACCAAATGGCAGAAGATGATATTGTAAATGAAGCAATTGAAGGTCTCCAAAATTTTAAAGATCCGCAATTGGCTCAAACCTATGTTGCACAATTAAACAGTCAATTACAGAAGCAAATTGGTAAAAGGAAAAAGCGTCAATTCAATAAACTAATAAAAGAGCAATCATGGACTATCATAGCCATCATTGTGGTACTAACTATTTCGGCAATAGCTTATTTTACAATTCAGCTACTTCATCATTCTCCTCGTTAACCAAAATTTCTTTTTTGACTTTTTCTTTGGGTGATATTTCATTAATTAATTCTGCTACTAATGCGGTCCAGCCACTTTGGTGACTAGCGCCTAATCCCCTACCATTATCGCCATTAAAATACTCATAAAACAATACCAAGTCTTTGTTTTCTGGTTGACAATAAAACCAATTCTGTTCTGCATTTAATTGTCTGCAATGTGCACCATCTAATTCAAACAAACTGATGACTCTTTTAGTTAGTTCAATTGCCACTTCTTTTAGTGTAATAAAATTACCTGAACCTGTAGGATAATCAACAGTAAGTGCCTCGTCATAAAACTCTCCAAACTTTTTAATGCTTTGAATAATCATATAATTAATAGGCATCCAAACAGGACCGCGCCAGTTGCTATTGCCACCAAAAAAATCAGAAGTACTATCACCTGGATCGTATTGAATAGAATAATCTGTTCCTTCAATATTTACTTTATAAGGATTTTCTTGGTGGTATTTAGACAAGGCCCTAATTCCACCAGGAGATAAAAATTCCGTTTCACTTAATAAGCGTTGAAGTATTGCAATTAAGCGATCTTTTGGAATAAGAGAAATCAAAGTTTTTCCTTCTTCTGCTTTTTCTTCATTGGGCCAAAAACGATTATTTTTTAAACGATACTGTTCAAACCAAGTAATCCGTTTGGTAAAGTCTTGCAACTTTTCAAATACTTTTTTATTTATTATTGAAACTGCAAATAAAGAGGTCAGTCCAACAATTGATTGGATGCGCAATTGGATAGGTTTACTACCAGGAAGACCTAGTGTATCGTAATAAAATTTATCCTCGTCATTCCACATTCCTTTTTCATTGAGGGCTTCGGCAATCAATACAAAATGTTCAAAGAACTTAGTTGCGGTATCTTCAAAAGATTCGTCATGCATAGATATTTCAAGTGCCATATCCATTAAATTCAGCGCATACATACCCATCCAACTAGTACCGTCTGCTTGTTCTAATAATGCTTGACTATGTAATTGAACGCTTCTATTAAAAACACCAATGTTATCTAGTCCTAAAAAACCTCCTTCAAATATATTTTTGCCATTTTTGTCTTTCCTATTAATCCACCAAGTAAAATTGATAATTAATTTTTGAAAGATTTTTTTCAAAAAAACAATATCGCCTTTTCCAGTTTGTTTCTTTTCTATATTATAAACCTGCAAAGCCGCCCAAGCTTGTACCGGCGGATTAACGTCTCCAAAATTCCATTCATAAGCAGGCAGCTGACCATCTGGCTTCATATACCATTCACGCATCACCAAACTAAGTTGGTGTTTTGCAAAAGTTGGGTCAACCATTGCAATTGGCACACAATGAAAAGCAAGATCCCATGCAGCATACCAAGGATATTCCCATTTGTCGGGCATCAATACAATATCTTGATTTTTTAAATGTTGCCAATCATGGTTTCGCCCATATTTTCGTTGGTCTGTTACAGGTGCAATTCCATCCGATTTACTGAGCCATTTTTCAACATCATAATGGTAATACTGTTTACTCCATAACAAACCGGCTAGCGCCTTTCGTTGAATATTTCTAATATCTGCCGACAATTGATCTGGTAAAATTTGATCATAAAATTCGTCGGCTTCTATTTTTCTTTGAGAAAAAATACTATCACAATCCTCAAAAAAAGGATTATCTAACAACACATCTCCTAAACGTAAATAAATTGTTTTAGAACCACCAGCAGGAATATTAAAATCATAAACAGGTGCAAATTTGGTACCTTCTTTTTTGTTGCGTAGCTCATCAACATTTTTTTTAGAAATGATGGCATCATTAAATGCATCTTTTACAAATATTGATTCGTTGGGTGTGCCAAATAATTTATCGGTATTTGTTTCATTTTCTGTAAAAAAACGGTCATTTGATTTTTGATAATACAAATAGTATTTCCCTAACCTTTCATGTGTTGCACTGACAATTCCGTCTTGCACTTCTTGAATAATAGGTTTTTGAATCATATCATTTTGCTTCCATCTATTATAGAACCATAAATTGGGTAGAACTGTTATTGGTGCTGCATTTTTACCCCTATTAATAATCTCAATTTTAATACCAATATCGCGCTTGCTATATTTTGCGTAAGTAATGTAAACATCAAAATATTTATTGTCTTCAAAAACGCCTGTATCTAATATTTCAAACTCCGTTTCTTGCCTACTTCTATTTTTATTTACTTCCAAAAGTTGTTGATAAGGAAAGGCGTTTTGCGGATACTTGTACAACATCTGCATATAATAATGCGAAGGAATATTATCTAAATAATAATAGAGTTCTTTAACATCTTCTCCATGGTTACCCTCGTAATTCCCTAAGCCAAATAAACGTTCTTTTAAAATTTCATCTTTCCCATTCCATAATGAAATAGCAAAACATAAATTACCAAAAAAATCTGATATTCCGCCAAGTCCATCTTCGCCCCAAACATAGGTCCTACTTTGGGCATGGTTGAAAGGAAAATAGTTCCATGCATCACTATTTTCACTATAATCTTCTCGTACGGTTCCCCACTGGCGTTCGGATAAATATGGGCCCCATTGCTCTAAGGGTACTTTTTTACTAGCGTTAACTTTAAGTCTCTGTTGTTCGGCTGAAAAATCTATAGGGAGAACTTATTTTTTATTGCTCGATGCTTCGTCTTCTAGCTTTCCTCTTTTATAAGTAACCAAGCCATTTAAAAAGTTTCTAAGTATTTGATCCCCTGCTTCTACATAGCCAGGATGGTCTGGATGGCGAAACAAATCACCTAAAGCACCTTTGGTAATTACAAAGCCTTCTAGGGATAAAATATGAATCACTTCTTCGGTTCGAAGTGAGAGGGCTACACGTATTTTTTTAAGTATATCGTTGTTACTTAGCATTTCAATAGGTTTGGTTTCAATGTTTAAAGATAGTTTTTATCAGAAAACGGCTACTGCTTTTCTTTACAATATATTCGCAACCTATTCGTAAACACTACTGTAAAACCCAAAAATGACCCAAAAAACGCATCGATACTTTGCTATAAACAAGCCATACAACATGGTTTCGCAGTTTATTAGTTCGCACGATGTAACACTTTTAGGGCAATTAAACTATCCATTTCCCGAAGGAATTCATGCCATAGGCAGGCTTGATAATCATTCCGAAGGTTTATTGTTATTAACTACTAATCCTAAAGTAACTAGGCTTTTATTTCAAGGAACAACCGCACATACCAGAACTTATTTGGTACAAGTAAAAAATAATCTAACAGAAGAAACACTCAAAAAGTTACAAGTTGGCGTAACCATTGAAATTAAAGGAGGCCTAGCTTATCAAACTCAAGCTTGTGATGTTAGTATTGTTTCAAAACCCATTTGGTTAGATAGCCCCAAATACGAAATACCAGCACATATACCGCACACATGGTTACTAATTAATTTAACAGAAGGCAAGTTTCACCAGGTAAGAAAAATGGTTGCAGCGGTACACCATAAATGCAGAAGACTGATTCGAGTATCTATTGAAAATATTGAACTTAAAAATTGGGAGCCTGGTGCAGTTATTGAATTAGAAGAAACCGATTTTTTTTCGAAATTAAAGATTGATAATTGGTAGGAATAATATAATTAAGCTACACTCAAAAAAACCTGTTGCTCCCAAAACAATTTGCATGTTTCATTAAATTCAGCACTAAATTTTGTTGAAGGTAATGGCAATGCTGCAGGCCCCGGAAATGCAGTGATTAAAAAATTACTGGTTTGTTGTTCTTTTAAAACCAATGTTAGCAAATTTGTTATAGGAAGTTTTGAAACTGTTGCGTGTAGTAATAAATGCCCCCTATTTTTTTTAAGAACAGGTTGGTTTGGTGTGAATGATTTTAATGCATTTAATGAAACGATTCCTAATGTTCCAATTCCTTCTGTAAAATTTAGTGTATCAAATTCATAACTAACATGCAAGTAGCCATTTTGCCAAAAAGAGGCTGTTTCTTTAATAATTGCGCATTGAGTCATTAAGGATTTTATATCCGTTGCAAAAAAATCATGAAATTTAGAACCCGGAATTTGTAAGTTTTCGTCAATTAATGCTTGATTATAACCACGGTCAATTAAGCATTGTATAGCATTTGCATTGACCAACGAAAAATGCCGCAAAAGGTGAAAAAGTGTTCTATCGTTGTATGATATAGGCAAATGATTTGTCATTAGATCAATACGCTATTAATAAAATTCAAATTGAAGATACGTTTAAGCAAGTCAATGATAGCAATTATACGCTTTAAAAAAATAAATTTGCTAATCAATAAAAAAATGGAACTTTACAATATGCAGATTTGGAAAAACATTATTAGTAAGCCTTCTTGAATTAAAGCCTTTGGTAGCATTGCATAGCTATCTCCTCTATTGTCAATATTTTTTTTGACAAACAATTATCAACACTTTTTAATCTTTTTATTTATTTGACCAATCATTTGGCCAGTCTATTTCAGTCAGGTTTATAACTTATTACTAAGTGCTATCTGTGATTGAAAAGATTGCTTTATAAATTTTTAAATTAATACATGAAAACAATCATTGAGCCATTTCGGATTAAATCTGTAGAGCCTATTTATTTCACTACTAAAGAAGAAAGAATTCGTGTTTTAGAAGCCGCTTACTACAACCCTTTTTTAATACATGCCAATAAAGTTTTAATTGATTTACTTACGGATAGTGGTACCAGTGCCATGAGTAGTAATCAATGGGCAGGAAT
>JAPLEL010000140.1 GCA_026391415.1 Bacteroidota bacterium | reverse complement strand
GCTTTCTAGAGGAACCCATTAATAAATAACGGCCATATTGATAGTACAATGCAACCAAGCCATTGTCTGTTTTTCCTTCGCGTAATTTAGCCAAACGCTCATCGGTTGGATATTGACTATTGGCGTCATCCCCTAAAGAAAAAGAGACTCTATTAAAAAAAGACTGGTGGTCTTGCACATGTATTTGTTTGAGGGATGCCGCATTGTACCTACTTGCTTTTGCAAAAATTTCTTTGCAAAGGCTTAATGCATCGATGGAACTATCCATATCTAATTTGTTGATATTATAGTCTGTTGTACCAGTTAAAACAATTGTAATACTTTTTGTACCTTTTAATTTAATACCTGTTGCTGTGTCTGAAACAAATGGACTTTGAATGCCCGATGTGTTGATTAATTTCATTGCTGCAGCATAGCGCATATGCTTTCCTGAAGGCCCTCTTGATTCTGCTATTGGGTCTATAATTTGTCCTGTATAATAAACCAATCCGTTATTGGTAAAGCGATATTTATTTTCTCCAATAGAAACCCCATCGGTTTTTCTTTTTTTATTTCCACCTGTTTCATAATCGGCATTAAATTCTCGAGACAATAATAATTCTGCATCGAAAAGATTTTCTGCTTGAATAGTAATCACCATCAAATTTTGAGGAGCAGATATAAATACTTCTTGCACAATATTATTGCCATCAATGCTGTATGTAGTTTTTGCTATACCATTTTGAATATTTAAGGAACGCTTGTAATTTGTTGCCTCCCCTTTCCAATGAAAATTAATACGCAAATCGCCAAGCGGTTGGTAAGAACGAATATTAGGTGGTGTACCCACTAAATATTTTTTAGACAAATCACGTGCAGTTTTATAGTCGCCATTAAAGATAGCTGTTTGTATTTCTTTTAAATGCGATTTTGCGCCAGGATTATTATTGTTTACTGGAGAACCCGCCCAAACACTTTCTTCATTTAATTGAATGCGTTCTTGTTGCACACCACCATAAACCATTCCGCCCAACCTGCCATTTCCTACTGGCAAAGCTTCCGTCCATTTTTGAGCCGGCTTATTATACCAAAGTGTATTTAAATTGGTTTGCGCTTGCAATATTATTGTAGTGAAAAAGGCAAGGGCGAAAAGTATTTTTTTCATTTTTAAAATTTGATCTTTAAATATAATCTTATCTATATTTCTGCATTATTTGTTTACCCACATCTACTCCATCTACATTAAATAGAAAGTCTTTGGGTAAAGGAGAAGGGTTATAATAATCTAGTCTTTTCTTTGAGTTGAGGTTGGCTTTAACACCTAGTTTTCCGGCACTAGTCATTACAGATACATCAATAATTCCTTTTGTTTCAGTAGCTGATACTTTTGCCTGTAATACTTGGTTTCTAAATTTAGCAAAATCAGCTGCAGAATGAATCCCCTCTTGTGTTTTCCACCACATAGCAATAACTGCTTTTCCATTTGTAGAATGTTGCAAGGTGATGCGCATTACATTGTTATGTGCATTTGTTAACTGTGGTCTGTTTGAATTGTATTGAAATCCATCATTACATAAATAAGCAGTAGATTGAATACCGGCATCGTCATAGAGAATTTTAAAAGCAATGGCCACGTCTTCGAATTTTGCGAAAAATGTTTTCGATGCATCAAATGCCGTTTTTGCATCAACTTCAGGGACATTAATTTTAGTATTTCCCATCCATATTTCATTAAAAGTATTGGGTAGTATGATGGTAGAATTTAAAAAGTCATTAATGCAATTATGGTCTTTTTCACCTGCAACTAGCATTACAAATTCTCCTTTGTTTTGCGCTACTTGCATAAAGGGCATTAGATGCCTTGCTTTTCCCCAACCACCATTTAAGGGATAATTTGCTGGTCTTAAATTTATTTTTTTATCGCCCATACCTAGTGCCGACCATTGGCCATAATGATCGTCTCTTCCTTCTAAATCATAGGCAATATTTGCCATTTCAGGAATGCTTTTGCTGCATAAATAAATGACTAAAGCTTTATCGTCGGGGCTATATGTTTGATTAGAAGAGGCAATGGATACTTTATTACCAACATAATCTACAGCATAAGCATTTGGAATACTGTCCCATCTTTGAATAATCAGTTTGTTCTTTTTATTCACTAATGCTTGTTGTTGCGCAGTTAACCCCAATTCTTTTAAACGCGTAAAACAAATTTGATGAAAAAGATGATTTAGATTATTGGGCTTACCAAAAAAAGGATTTAAATATTTTTCTTCTAATAATTCTCTTGAAAATGCGCGATTATAATCTCTACTATGGGCCCCTCCTAAAAATCCGCCAAGCTGATTGTAATGTGCACTAAAATCTGTTAGAAAGAAATTTAATACATCGGATACTTTTGTTTGAATATCCTTGTCTTTAGCAAACTGCGAAAGAAGTAACAATGATTCAAGATCAACCCCGCCGTATGTTGGACTATCGAATTCTCGATTTCCAAAATTGGCTAATTGCTTTATCCATAAGTTCAAGTATCTTCTTCCTTCTTCTAAAACTGCTGGCTTATTATACACTTGACCAAGTGCAATTAAATTCCAAATTCTCATTAAATAAATATTGGTATAAGATACCCGAATATCTGCATTGGTTATGCCAATTAAAGCATAGTCAAAAATTTTATCTAGTGCCTTTCTACTTCCTTCGGATAATTGATCATTATATAAGAGTTTAATAAGTACGCCATATTGTACACAAAACTCAACATTGTTATTATCTTCAGCTTCATTTTTTGGATCAACCCAAACCCAAAAAATATTGCCATAATTTTTTGCTTTTGGATTTGTTACTACTCGGGTTAACATTTTATGTAGTAACCATTCTATGTCTTTTTGGTCGTACAATTTTGTATCCATTGCATCGAGAATAAAAAGAAAACAATCCCTTAACCCTAGCGTTGGTGTTGTATTATGTAAATTAGACCAATGTTGCTTAAGCAGTTCAATCCTAACCGCCGGATTTGGCATTGCAGGAATTTTGTAACCAGTAACAGATTGTGCATTGGCACCCAAACACAAAACAAAAAATAAAACCGAAATCAATAAACACTTATGCACTATTCTTAATTTAAAAATGAAAAACGAATGATTGAATTATTTTAATTCTCTATTCGCAAATTGCAAATACAAATTCCAGTCGTAGGGTAATATATCGTGTTTGCCAATTCTAACATGGTGCGAAATACGACCTGCAATTGGTTGTTCTAATGGCAAACTTGTTTTATTGCTTAGTGTTGGATAACCATATAAATGATACACATCAGATACTAATACAGCCGATAAATATTCATGCGATGGATCTGCCCATTGGTCTTCGGAAGCACTAGCAATATACAATGGCCTTGGAGCTACCATGGCTACCACCATGTGCTGATCGAATGGTAATATAGAATCTTGATTGAGGTACTTTTTAAAATTTGTGGAATTCCATCTTGGGAAACGTTTAATAACAGCACTCAAGGTTTCTCCTTTTTTATCTTTAGAAATAGACACGCCCATTGCACCAGAGCCACTAGATATAACCCCAGCAAAACGTTGGTCTTTTGCACCAGCCCAAAGAGAGGCTTTACCTAAACGCGAATGCCCTATTACAATTACACGTTTACCATCTACTTGTTTATCGGTTTGTAAATAGTCTAAAGCCCTAGACAACCCCCAAGCCCAGGCCGCTAATGCACCCCATTCATTAGTTGTTGGACGCAATTGATTGGGTTGATAAAACAACGGATAAATGCCTACAGAAAAATCTTCTTTATCGGGCGCAATATCCCAATAATACATGGTTGCAACACCGCAACCTGCTTGAATAATAGAAGCAACAGGCCAGTTTAAAGAATCCTTACCCGATTCTTTTCCATTACCTGTCCATGCTTTGCTGGCATGTATTTTAGCATCGGGATAAATGGTTTCATTGCCATTAAAATTATAGCCTAAAAATGTGGGGAAATGTTTTTTCCCTTTTGGCAGATACACCAACATTTCAACAGAGAGCGTTTGATTATTTCTTTTAAAACTTAATTTAATTTGTTTGCGAATGGCAGTTCCACCAATGGCGTTATTGTCTTGTTCTAGAACTTCTGAGGTACAATCAATTTTTTCATCAGGCACAAATCCATAAATTTCATTTTCTACTAGTACAGTAATTTCTGGGCGCCTAATTTTTTCCCAGTCTTTTTTATTTTTAATAGCAGTTCCATTATTTGATAGTAATAATGCTGGCAGATTTGGTACTGAGCCACTAGAATTAATTTGCGCAAATGCAGGCAAGGCCATAATTAGAGCAAGCATTAACACAACAAGAAATTGTTTAATTTTTTTCAAAAGCAATAGACTAGTCATTGATTATTTTTTTGAAGTTAATTGTAACATCATTACACCATGGTGATTGATAGTTGTTTTCATTGATCCATTAAATACACCGATATTTTTTTGTTGCCAAAGATCTCTAACAGTATATTTTCCGTTGAGCCCTATAGAAGTAAAGTCAAAATTGAAAGTAGCAGCAGTTTCATTTCCCCAATTAAAATAAGAAGCAGGATTGGTTCCATACCCCCCTGTATTAAAGAGTCCTACAGCAACAGAACCATCCAACAATTGCTTTAACCAAATTTGAATACCATTTATTTCTTTCACCAATCTTGCTGGTTTGCCAAGTGGGTCTTGGTTTACGGCAATTACTTCGTCATTGGTTAATAGATTCAATGTAAATGCATCAATTTGTTCAATAGGGCAACCAATTAGCATTGGTGCTGCTAATAAACTAAACATGCTAATATGACTGTATTGCTCATCTGGGGTTAACCTAGTAGGATGCAAAATCGGGCCAATAGAAACATTCCCTACTATCATCATATCAGGATCCATCCAATGTCCTGGACCAGAATATGGCGCCCATTTATCTAATGTAAAACTGGTTAAGAAAAGGCTTGTCCAACTGTCTTTGATATCTGGTCCTGTACGATACATATTTGACACCCGGTTCCAATCATTTACTTTTTCAAATGGTGCGTTATTAGATAAACTCAAAACAATATCTCTACCAGATTTTTTTAGCGCATCCCAGATTCTTTCTGTTGATGCAACATCCATTCGCCAATCGTATTTTAAAAAATCGAAGCCCCATTTGGCCATTTGCTTGGCATCATTTGGTTCAAATTTATAAGGCCCAATATGGTGATAAAATTGTTTGTTCTTTTTTATTTGTTCAAATGTTTCTCCACCTTTTACTGAATCAGACGAAGCGCCTACATATCCACCATAACTTGCTACATATGGCGTAGAATACAAGCCTGCTTTTAATCCTAGTGAATGTATATAGTCTACCATTCCTTTCATATCCGGAAATTTTGCATTGGGTTGTAAGGCTGTATCGGGGCCTTCTCTTTTTCCCTGCCAGCTATCATCAATATTAATATAACTCCAACCATGATCGCGCAAACCCTTTGATACCATAGCTTCTGCCGATGCAATTACTTTTTCTCTGTCTAGTTTTGCCTCCCATGCATTCCATCCATTCCAACCAATTGGTGGCGTTAATGAAATAGTGTTTCCTATTTTTATAAGCAACGATTGTGCTGCTTCTCCTAAATTATTTTTTGCGCGAATAGTACTTGTATAAGATCCTTTTTCTTTTACAATACCTGTAATAATTCCTGTTTTAGCAGATAGTATTAATCCTTTTGGCAAATTATTTGCAGAAAACTGCATTGGCCTTACACCTGTTGCCGCAATAGTATATAAGAAAGGATTGCCTGGCCGTACACCAATTATTTTGGCTGAATTAATTTTGGGTTTTGGCTTATCTGCTGGTGTTAAGATATAGGTGGGATAATTGTTTTGCGTATGTTCTGGCATTGCATCCCCCATCATTTCTATTGAAGCATTGGCCCAATTGGCATAGGTTTTTTTATTACCCACACCACCAACCGTATCTGTTACTAAAAGCCCTAATTGTTTCACACCAGTTAAATCAAGTTCTACTTTAATAGGTGCATCCCCTATACGCATTGGCTTGGTTTCAAACAATACTTTTTGATCGGCTACTACATAAAATTTAAGCGCAATATCTTTATTACCCATATCATCTGCTCCAACTAAAGCAGAAAAATGGGCGGCTTTTTTGTTCAATAAAAAAACCAATACACAAGGTGATTGCGCGCCTAATCCATGTTGATATACCACCCCATTCATACTCATTGTATTATGGCTATAATTAGATTTGGCAGATACTGGTCGGATACCTTCAGAAAATGTTTGAATAGGCAAGTCATCGAACCAAATTAGTTTTGATTTATTTTGCGCAAAAGCAGTAGCAGTAATAATTATTAAGCTTATAAAAAAGCAGCTTTTTTTCATAGAAAATAATTCAGAAATTTTATTGAGGGAACAGTCTTAGCATGACTACACCATGGTGTCGAATATCGGTTTTGAAAGATTCATTGAATACACCAAGACTTTTTTGTTTCCAAACATCTCTAATATTAAATTTTCCTTTGAGTGATAATTTAGCAAAATCAAGTGTGAAGTTAACTGGCTTTTCATCACCCCAACGAAAATAAGACGCAGGTGTTTTACCAAATCCATTGATATTAAATAAACCTACTGCATAAGAACCATCTTCCATAGGTTTTAGCCAAACTTGTACATCGTTATCTGTTGAAATTAATCGTGCAGATTTACCCAAAGGATCTTGGTCTATTTCAATAATTTCATCATTGGTTAATAAATTCAACGTGAATGCATCTAGTTGTTCAATTGGGCAGCCAATTAATAAAGGAGCAGCCAACAAACTAAACAAACTTACATGGCTGTATTGTTCGTCGGGCGTTAAACGTGTTGCGTGTAATTTGGCACCTGTTGTAACATTTCCAAGAATCATCATGTCTGGATCGTTCCAATGCCCTGGACCACCATAAGGGCCCCATTTATCAAGTGTAAATGCAGATACATATAAACTCAACCAACTATCCCGAATATCGGGCCCTGTGCGCCATGCGTTAGATATTCTAGCCCAATCTTTGGCTAGTGCAAATGGCGCTGAATTAGATAGGCTGTATAAAATATCTCTTCCAGATTTTTTTAGTGCTTCCGACATTCTTTCTG
>JAPLEL010000292.1 GCA_026391415.1 Bacteroidota bacterium | reverse complement strand
CTTTTATATTTTACAATAAACCTCCAGCCTATATTTTTATGGGTGATTCAGGATCGTTATTTATAGGAATGATTTTGGCTACGTTTACATTTGTATTTATAGAGCAACAAAACGGCTTATTACAATTTAATTTAAGCAATCGAATTATATTAAGTTTTTCCTTTTTGTCTATTCCTATTTTAGATATGATTAGGTTATTCTTGTACAGAATTTATTTTAAAACATCCCCGTTTAAAGGCGATAATAACCATATTCACCACTTAATGGCTAAAATAGGTTTAACTAGTAAGCAAACTTTATTAATTATAGTTACGTATCAATTATTAAATATAGGCGTGTCATTTTTAGCCTTAGATAAGTCTTGGATAGGATTTGTATTAGTAAATCTTTGTATGTACATTTTTATCATTCAATTTTTAAGGCAGTTAAAAACCTTCTTAAATAATTTAGAGAAAAAACGTGTTAAAGATATTTATACCACACCAGAATCAGAACCCAAACTCATTGTATATAAAAATAGCTAGCCGTTAATTAGTAAATAAGTATTGAGTTTTGCAAAACACTCATCAGCGAAGGAATTAGAAATGGTTTCAACTTCGGTTAAGTCAAAAACTACCTTTTCAGAAGTTTTAATAGCTTCTGTCTTAGCCCCCTAAATAGCTGTACAAATTTTTAGAAATAGTTTGACTTATTAAAAAGTCACTAAATTTAAAAATATGAGTACAATCAGACGTAAATGGGGAGAAGCACAAAAGTTGCAAATCATCCAAGAAGTGGAGCAAAATGGTTTAATGGAAACCTTGCGCAAACACAATGTAGCCCAATCACTTTTTCACAAATGGCGTAAGTCATATAATGGAGAAGGTATGCAAGGATTAAAACCCAAGTATAAAATCATCGACCCAGCTGTTCGCCAGTTAGAGCTAGAAAATGAGCGATTAAAAAGAATCATTGCCAAACAAGCATTGGAGATTGATTTTAAAGATGAGCTTTTAAAAAAAAGCCATTAAGTGTTTTAGACAAGCGTAACTGTATAGCCAAATATATTGGCCAAGAAAAAACAAGTTCTTTGATAAGTTGGAGCGGTATGTCAAGTAGTAGCTACTATTATCGTAGCAAAACAGGTAAAAGAGGCAGGCTTCCATCTACCCAAACACTACTAAAGGATGGAACCAGTATCAGCAATGAAAGTGTTGTTATTGCCATACGGTTTATTTTAGCGGAAGAGTTTGTATGTTTTGGATATGGAAAAATAACAGCTGATTTAAGGTCTAATCATTTTATCATCAATCCGAAAAAAACATACCGATTAATGAAGGATCATAAACTGCTTTGTGGCACCATTATTAAAACCAATATGGGTAAGCGACAGTTTGTGCAATGGCGTGTACAAAGGGCTGAGCGACCTATGGAGCAACTTTGTATGGATATCAAATACATACATATACATGGAGAGAAAAGAAATGCATTATTGCTTACAGTTCTTGATGTGTATACGCGAAGTGTTGTTGGCCATGTATTGTGGTGGCGTATCCGTAAAGAGCATGTAATATGGTTGCTGCATAATATTCTAGAACAGCACGACGTAAGTGGCATAACACTTAGAAATGACAATGGAAGCCAGTTTATTGCGCATGCTGTAAGAGATTATCTAAAAGAAATGAATGTTACGCAAGAATTTATTCATGTAGCAACGCCCGAAGAAAATAGTTTTATAGAATCGTATCATAGTATTGTAGAGCGGGAAGTATTACAACCAAGACAATTTGAAAAAATAGAAACAGCTATTGAAACATTTAAACGATGGGATGTATTTTACAATAACCGAAGATTGCATGGTAGCCTTGGCAATATCTCTCCGATAACTTATTGGAATAAATGGAATCAAACAAAAGCACAAATCCCATTGATTGAAAATACGATGGTCCATTTATCCACAAACGGCGAACGAAAATCTCTAAAAATTGAAGAGAGCCGTTTAGTGGATAAAATCAGCAACGACCATAAATACACTATCTTTGGGATTGATTAGAAACAAAACAGTCAAACTGTTTTTCGGAATTTGTCCAGTTTATTGGGGGTTGGTACAATTTCTGGCTATCCCTTTAATTAAAAACTAAGAACTAAAAAGTATGAAATTATTTTTAATGCACCACAAGAAGGCTTTTTTTACTGGCACATTTATTTTTATACAAGCCTTAATCACCTTTCTTCCGCAATCTGTCTATGCAGGATTAAGTTTCAATTACCAACAAACTATTCCATCTAAAATTTCCGGAAAAGTTTTAGATGAAAATGGTTCTCCATTACCTGGAGCAAATATTATAATTGAAGGGTTAACGCAGGGAGTTAGAAGTGGATCAGATGGTTCATACACAATCTCTGTAGAACCAGGAACTTACAATTTAGTTGTTAGTTTTATCTCTTATAAGACACAAAAAGTGAGTGGAATAATTGTAGGTGCTGGACAAACCTCTATTCAAAATATAAAAATGTTGCCAGAGAGCGCCACAATTTTAAATGAAGTGGTTGTTGTTGGTTATGGTACGCAGAAAAAAGAAAACCTAACTGGAGCTGTTGATCAGGTAACAGCCAAAGCCTTAGAAAATAGACCTTTACCGAATCTTACTTTAGGTTTACAGGGGGTTTTACCAAACTTAAATATTCGTATATTAGATGGAAAGCCAAATCAAGCGCCTAGTTATAACATTAGAGGTACCACTTCTATTGGACAAGGTGGTAGCGCTTTAATCCTTATTGATGGAGTTGAAGGCGACCCAAGTTTATTGAATCCCAATGATGTGCAAACAGTTACCATGCTAAAGGATGCAGCAGCAGCTTCAATTTATGGTGCTAGAGCCGTTTTTGGAGTTGTTTTGATAACAACAAAAAAATCTGTAAGTGGTAAAACTTCAGTGACCTATTCTACAAACTATGCTTCAAAAGCGCCAGTAGCTAGTCCTGATTTTGTTACCGATGGATATTTATGGTCTAAAATGTTTGCAGAAGCATTCGTTAATGGTGACGGTTCTTTTCCTCAAAATATCAATAAAACGCAGAAGTTTTCTCAGGCTTATCTAAATGAATTTAAAAGACGTTCAGAATCAGGAGCGCCTTATAATCAAGTTGAGATTGATCCAGTTACTGGAGAATACACATATTATGGTAGTACTGATTTCTATAAAGAATTATATAAAAATAGCAATGCTGCCATAGAGCATAACCTATCTGTAAGTGGAAGTGGCGAAAAGACTTCTTTTTTAGTATCTGGTCGCGTTCAAAAACAGGATGGTTTATTTCGTTATAATTCTGATGATTATGACATGAAAAACTTTCGTGCAAGAGGAACAGTTCAAATTTTTCCGTGGTTAAAAATCGATAACAATGCTGATTTCTCTGTAATGTCTTACTTCAATCCTTTGAATGTTGGTGAAGGTGGTGGTATTTGGCGTAACATAGGTGATGAAGGACATCCGGGTTCAGTGATGTTTAATCCTGACGGCACCTTGAGCTTTTCGGCTGCTTACACAGTAGGTGATTTCTGGTATGGGAAAAATGGAATTGCGACCAGTAGACAAGTATTTAGAAATACGACTGGGTTTACTTCAAACTTTTTTAGTAATAAGTTACATGTAAATGGAGATTTTACATTTAGAAATACAAATAATAATACCGAACAAAAAAGAGTTCAAGTGCCTTACAGTACATCATTAGGTGTAATTAATTATGTAGGAACTACTACAAACGATTTAGCAATTGATAGGAGAGAAACTCAATACTTAGCCAATAACCTTGTTGCAGATTATGAAGATAAGTTTAATGATAAGCATTATGTAAAGTTCATGGTTGGATACAACTATGAACAATCCAAGTATAAGCGTTTAGCTGCACAAAGAAATGGTCTTATTTTTGATGATGCCAATGATTTAAACTTAGCACTTGGGCAAGCTATAACAACAGGTGGTGGATATGAAATGTGGGCTATTTTTGGTGGATTTTCACGATTAAATTATTCATTTAAAGACCGTTACTTAGTAGAAATAAATGGTCGTTATGACGGTTCCTCAAAATTTCCATCTAACCAAAGATTCGGTTTTTTCCCTTCTTTTTCGGCAGGTTGGAGAGTAAGTAAGGAATCTTTTTGGAAGGTGAAGCCAAGTATTATTTCAGATCTAAAAATTAGGGCTTCTTATGGCTCACTTGGAAATGGAAATATCAACTCTTATGCATTCCTAGAAAACTTCGGAATCTCTCAATCAGCTTTGATTTTAGGTGGTGTAAGACCTCAAAGAACAAGTCAACCAGCGGTTTTGCCAAATGGTATTACTTGGGAGACTTCGACAACTACCAATGTAGGAATAGATTTATCAATGTTATCTGACAAGTTAACATTTACTGGGGATGCTTATGTTAGAAACACAACAGATATGTTTACTGTTGGTTTAACTGCTCCAGCAGTTTTTGGAGCAACTGTTCCTAAAGGTAATTATGCAGATTTAGAGACTAGAGGTTGGGAATTGACGCTAAATTGGAAAGATAAATTTAATATTAAGTCCAAGCCGTTTAGTTATGGAATTAGACTTACACTAGCTGATAATACCAGTAAAATAACTCGATATAACAACCCCGATAAATTATTGTCTGACTATTATGAAGGACAAACAATTGGTGAAATATGGGGTTACACAACTGCAGGGTTTTTTAAGGATCAGGCTGATATTGATGCAAGCGCCAAGCAAGGTCCTCAAATGCGTGCTTCCCCAACCAATATTTGGTATCCTGGAGATATAAAACTTGAAGATTTAAATAAAGATGGTTTTATTAATATTGGTACAAATCGCGTTTCAAATCCGGGCGACCGTAAAATTATTGGAAATAGTGCAGCTCGTTATATTTATGGCATTAACCTAAATGCGGATTGGAACGGTTTCTTCTTCTCTACCTTTTTCCAAGGAGTTGGTAAGCAAGATTGGTATCCAAGTACTGAGTCTGAAATTTTTTGGGGACAATACAACAGACCTTACAACAATATTCCTAAATGGCACGTTGGTAATATATGGACTCCGGAAAATACCAATGCTTATTTCCCACGTACGATGTCTAGAGCAGCTTCTAGTAATACAAATAGAACCTTAGGTATAGCCCAAACTAGGTATTTACAAAACGTGGCTTTCATTCGAATGAAGAATTTACAAATTGGTTATAATTTACCTAAAAAGTGGATTTCGAAGGTAAAGGCTAATAATGCAAAGATTTATTTTTCGGGAGAAAACCTTTGGACCTATTCGCCACTTTACAAGTTAACTACTGGAATTGATGTTGAAAATACGGGCCCTTCTGATCAGGTTTTTAATCCTGGAGGAAATTCTGGAGATGGGTACAATTACCCAATGCTAAAAAGCTTTTCTTTTGGACTTAATATAACTTTTTAATAAGATTTATAATAATACATATATGAAACTAAATTATTTATATGCTGTGCTAATGATTTTAGGGTTTGCAGCTTGTCAAAAACTCGATCAAGAACCTAAATCATCGGCCGATAGATCAGCTGTTTTTGGAAGTGAAGCAGGCCTCCAATTGTATGCCAATTCATTTTATACAATGCTACCAGGTAATGCTACAACATTAGATGCCATGTCTGATTATTTAGCTGTAAAATCTGTACCTAGCTTTATTCAGGAGGATGCTTTTGCGCCAAGTTTGAGCTCCGGATGGAGTTGGTCTGAATTGAGAAATATTAATTATTTCCTTGCAAATTGCAACAATCCAGCTATATCCCTTGATGCTAGAAAACATTATACAGGTCTTGCGCGTTTTTTTCGTGCATATTTTTACTTTGAAAAAGTAAAGCGATTTGGTGATGTGCCTTGGATTGGAAAACCTCTAGATGTGTCAGATTCTGCACTTTATAATGGTCGTGATTCGCGTAAGTTGGTTATGGATTCTGTATTAGCTGATATAGACTATGCCACTGCTAATCTTAGGTCTAATATGGATGCAACTAGAAGTACCGTAACGCGTGATGTTGCTTTTGCACTCAAGTCTAGAATTTGTTTATTTGAGGGTACCTTTAGAAAATACCATACGCAATTAAATTTGCAAACTACTGCAGATGCTTGGCTAAATAATGCAGCTGCTGCATCAAAGGCTTTAATGGATAAGGGTAGTTATACTATTAACACAGCTGGCGGTCTAGGTAATTCTTATCGTTTGGTGTTTACCAATCCAAGTCCTGTAGCTACTGAAGTGTTGCTAGCTTCAATTTGTGACTTGACCTTGAATGTTCTAAATGATGCCAATTGGTGGTGGACTAGTGGAACATACGGTGCAAAAGCGAGTT
>JAPLEL010000044.1 GCA_026391415.1 Bacteroidota bacterium | reverse complement strand
CGGCAGGTGTTGCGGACGAAGTATTGGTACAAGTTTCTTATGCAATTGGTGTGGCTAAACCTACCTCTATTAATGTAAAAACCTTTGGAACTGCAAAAGTAAAAATGACCGACGGACAAATTGGAAAATTGGTTCAAGGTATTTTTGATATGCGTCCTTACTTTATTGAGCAACGTTTAAAATTACGTACCCCAATGTATAGCGAAACCGCAGCTTATGGCCATATGGGTCGTAAAAACGAAATCGTATACAAAGAATTTAAAGATCCTTCAGGAAAAATAAAAACTGTAAAAGTTGAATTATTTACTTGGGAAAAATTAGATTACGTTAAAAAAGTAAAAGTTGCTTTTGGCATCAAATAAGCTTTTAATACTATATTCAAAAACCTCTGCCATTTGAGCAGAGGTTTTTTATTTTTGGGTAGAATATTTAGAGATAAAATTTAGTTATGGAACAAAACCCTTGGAAAATATTAGGTCAAAAATTAATCTACAACAATCCTTGGATTCGTTTAACAGAGTTTGATGTAATTAACCCTGGCGGAGGTGAAGGTATTTATGGCAAAGTGCATTACAAGAATACGGCCATTGGAGTTATGGTATTAGATGACCAAATGAATACCTATTTAGTTGGTCAATTTAGGTTTACTATTGATCAATATAGTTGGGAATTACCAGAAGGCGGTGCATTGGTTGGTACTGATCCTTTAGAGGGTGCTAAAAGAGAATTATTAGAAGAAACCGGACTAGTAGCTCAAAAATGGGAACCATTGCTTAAAATGCATTTATCGAATTCTGTGAGCGATGAGTTGGCAATCGTTTATCTTGCAACCGATTTAACCCAATATGATGCAATGCCAGAAGAAACTGAACAGCTGCAGGTAAAGAAATTACCTTTTGCTACAGTATATGAAATGGTTAAAAATGGTGAAATTACCGATGCTATTAGTATTGCAACCATATTAAAAATACAATTAATGATTTTAGACGGTCATTTTACTAAATAAACAAAGTATGTCTGTAAAACAAGATTCACTAATTATAGGTCGACAACCCTTAATTGAAGCCATTAAAGCAGGAAAAACAATAGATAAAATATTGTTTCAAAAAAATGTAGACGGAGAGAATATTCATACAATACGTCAATTGGCGCGTGAAAATAATATTCCTATTCAACAAGTGCCTATTGAAAAATTAAATGGCATGTCAAAAGCCAATCACCAAGGTGTGATGGCTTTAGTGGCAAGGGTAGCGTATATGGATTTACAACAAGTAATAGATCATGTGGTATCTAATGGTGAAATTCCATTATTTATTATGTTGGATGGAATTACTGATGTACGAAACATTGGTGGGATTGCTCGTTCTGCTGTTTGTAGTGGTGCGCATGCTATTATTATTCCAGACAAAGGTGTGGGTGCATTAAATGAAGAAGCAATGAAAAGTAGTGCAGGTGCTTTAGAATTAATACATGTTTGTAGGGTGAATAGTTTATTGAAAGCAGTGGATACTTTGCATTTAAACGGCATACAAGTATTTACTAGTGAAATGAAGGCGGATAAAAATTTATCAAACCTACAATTAAATGAACCCTGTTGTATTATTATGGGAGATG
>JAPLEL010000216.1 GCA_026391415.1 Bacteroidota bacterium | reverse complement strand
GCTCCTCCTTTTTTTACATTATAATCGTGTAAGCCTCTAGATTTTGTAGAAAATGAACAAAGCGAATGAAAGCGATTGCCTCGATTAATATTTATATAATTAGCCAATGGTCCAATTCCATGCGTTGGATATAAATCTCCATTTCTATGAATTGCATGTTCGGTTCTCCAACGTGCTTCTGATCTGGCTTTGGGTCCATACTCCACACCATATCCGTGCACATGGTTGCCATCATTAAACTTCACATCTCGTAAATCGTGTTGATAGCCCCCTTGTAAATGAATAATCTCTCCAAATAAACCTTGGCGAACCATATTTAAAACGGCCATTACATCTCTTCTGTAACATACATTCTCCAGCATCATTACATGCGCATGGTGCTTTTCAGCAGCTCTTACAACTTCCCAATGGTCTTCTAAGCTAATGCCTATAATTACTTCTGATCCTACATATTTTATACCAGCATCTAAAGACCCAATAATCATTGGTTTGTGCCATTCCCAAGGGGTTGCAATTATTACAGCATCTAAGGATTGTTGCTGAAGCATTTGTTGCCAAATATTATCATCGCCTAAATATTCTTTGGGTAAAAACTTTTTTGCAGTGGTAAATAATTCTTTGGCCACATTCATACAACGCGCATCCACATCGCAAATAGCCACAATCTCAACATCGGCACGCTTTAATAGGTTTGCAAGATGCCCCCTGCCTCTTTGACCCACCCCTATGATGCCTATTTTTACTTTCTGGGCATTATTCCTAGCAAACAAATCAGATCCTTTATTTACAGCCAATGCAGCAGCTACAAGGCCTGATGTTTTTACAAATTCTTTACGGTTCATACTTTATGGTTGATTCAAGCAATTTTTAAATGTGTTAAGTTAATTAAAACAAGTTGATTATGAAAGGATTTCAGGCTTAAATATATAAATTGACTATCTGCACTAAAAATTGAATACTATTGTACTACTTTCAATTAAAGAAATTTAATCATGTACAAACTAATTTTAAAAACAATCCTTGCTTTCGTATTCCTTTTTAATATTGCAACTAATTCCTTTGCGCAGCCTTTTTTAAAAGAGGTGAGCTATTTTAAAAAATTAGATTCAATAACTCCAGCTCCTACTAATCCTATTTTATTTATTGGGAGTTCTTCATTTACTAAATGGGTAGATGTAAAAAACTATTTTCCAGGATATACCATACTTAATCGGGCATTTGGCGGATCATCACTTCCAGATGTAATTTATTTTGCAGAAGAGGTGATTTTTAAATACAACCCAAAGCAAATAATTATTTATTGTGGCGAGAATGATGTTGCAGGTAATGCTACTGCAGAAAAGGTGTTTGAGCGATTTAAAACATTACATACTTTAATAAGAACAAAATTACCCAAAGTATCTATTGTATTTGTTTCATTGAAACCAAGCCCTAGCAGAGAAAAATTCTGGCCAGTAATGATAGAAGCAAATGGAATGATTAAACAATTTGCAAAAAAACATCGTAAAACATATTTTGTAGATATCTATCAAAGCATGTTTAATAGTGATGGAAAAATTATGTCAGATATATTTTTATCAGACAAACTGCACATGAACAAAAAAGGATATGAAATATGGCAGCCGATTTTAGCGCCTTATTTGAAGAAATAGAGGAAGGAAGTATTGATTTTTTTATAAATGAATAATATAAATAAGTGTTTTCTGATTCTATTTTCGATTACTTTATCTTTTAAAAAATTATTTAACAAGCAACAGCAACCCTTTTCCTTTTGGCACATCTATTAATTCATTTGCTGTATAAGATTTTGCTGTTTGAAAATTTGTTATTGCAGGTGCTACTATGGTTGCTTTTGATGGATCAATGCCTAATTTTTTCCAATCAATTAATAATTGAATTTTTGTATCTGCATCTGCCCAACTAGCAATGGATACTAAAGCGGCCCCTTGTTTTTTATACACTGTAGCCAATACTTTTGTATTAGATGTTTTTACCGGACAATTGCTACTCCAATAACCAATCATTTCAGATCCTTTCATACCAAAATCATCCCATAGTTTCCATATAGGTCTTGGATCTGCATTATCACTCCAAGGCATTCTGTTGGTCATGCCGTAAATCATACCACGCCAAGGGTTTCCGCCGTCTTGTAACATCTCTCCCATTAAACCAAAAGGAATGCCACTTATTTCTGTTAAGAAAAAATCTGGATTGTTTTTTTCATAATCAAAGTATTCTCCAAACCATAATTTATTGAGGTATGGAAAATGCTCCATATATAAATTGGCACTATTATTAAAGCCATCATTTTTATTGTATTGATTGGCACTATGTAAATCTAAAATACCTGGATGTCCATCTTGTGTTAGTACTCTTTTTATACGCTTCATAGTTACCCTATCAAAAGCCACATCATCTAAGTAAATGCCATCAATACCCACATTTTGCACCAACCAATTCATTCCTTCTACATAATAGTTATGCCAACGATTCATACCGCTGTTAACGATGGCAGCATCTTTCAATTCTGGCACAAACCAGGCTGCTATATAATCGCTACCTAAATGCTCTTGTAGCCAACTAAATCCGCCCCCTTTTCCTGCCGAAAATATTTCGTGACCCAAACTGCGCATTGCAGGAATTTCATATGCCTTATTACTTAACGCTCTAATGGTATTGTAAATTTTAACTTTCAACCCTTTTATGTGCGCATCATCTATATACAATTGCATTTTTTTATGCTCAATAAATGGATAGTTAATATATGGATTGATAGGTGTAGCATGGTGGATGTTTACAATATTTGCAGAGGTTGTTCTCTTAATAGAATCAATTGCTTTGTAACTATGAAAGAATTTACTATTCCACTGAAAGTCGGTATTAATGGCATGAAAGGGTGTAATTAATAAATTAAAATTATAGTACAATACATCGCCTTTTTTCATCACCCTACTTCCACTATAAGCATTCACTAAAACTGATTTTCCTTTTAAGAATATATCAATCCCACCTTTGTTTTCATTGCCCCAAGAACTTGGTAATATCAATGGCTTTTGCAAATAAAAATTGGTATTTAATGGTCTGCTATATTTTTCGTCTCTAAACGAAAATTGCAATCCAGCATTTACCGATCCTATCCAACCGCCGTCTTGATTTTTGTGTGCAACATCCCATTTCCAAAGCAAGGTATCTGGGCGATCTCCTCCTTTTAAACCCAATCCCATCAAGTATTTTGCCGCAGAAGGATCTATTGGTAAATGAAAATTAATTTCATTAAAAGCCATGTCTTCGAGGGCTGTAAACTTAACTGTATAAGATAAAAAACCATCAAATTCTAAAGCAGCATTTACATCCATTTGTAATGCAGTAGAGGTACTAGTTACTTGCCATGCAACAGTTCCTGCTTCTTTTTTTAAGTAATTGATAGGATTAGATTTCCATAGTAAGGGCTGTTTACCTTTAGCATCGTAAAAATGAAAATGGACAGCTTCGGCAAATAAATTATTTGGCGTGCTGCCAATGCTAGTCATTTCTGGTGTAAAAAAAGTTTGAATCTGTGCTGGAAATCCGTCTTTATTTAAAATTAATTTTCTACCCAATAAAGAAATACTTGAATCTGAAACTACCAATGGTGTATATGGTGCAATGACTGTATTTTCTTGCGCCATGGTTGAATTCAACCATTTTAATCGAGTCATTTTTTCTGGATGATCAATACCTCCATTTTTTGTAATGCCGTTTTCAATAGTTACATGTAAGGCAATCTCTTTTGTTTGATTTCCAATATGTACTATTGCTTTACCATTATAGACACCAGGCTGTGTTGTTTCTGGCACATCTACCCCACACCACATGGCTTGAACCTTTCCTTTTAATACACTAGGTCTATTTGCAAAAACAGATCCATCGTATTTAGTGCCATTTGTATTGATACACTGAATGTTTTTGGCTGCAATCTTTTTTCCTTTAGTGGAACTGAGGTCTGAGAATTCTATAAAAACTTCCGGCAAATCTTGTAATGCATAAACTCCTAGTTGAAAAGCCAAATATTCACCACGCAATGCCTTGTCTGAAAACGAATTTTGATTTCCTTTTAGAATCCATCTTTGAGGTAAGTCATTTTGCATTTTAATAGAATGCAAACGATCTTCTGTGAAAACCAGGAAAGATTTGTTACTGCTTTTGTCAACCAATGATTTAGTTTCTGCCGCAGTAGCAATTACTTCCATTGGATAAAAACTATTAAATGCATTAACGCTTTGAATTTCTTTTACACTACAATTGATAGGCATTGATTTATCAATACTAGTCATCCATTTATCGCTGGCAGTTTGTTCTGGCTTCCAGTAAACACCTTTGGGATAATAAGATTTTAGACCCTCGTATTTATAAGGCATATAATACACATAGTAAACACCTTTTCCAGAAATGGGCTCAAATAAAATAGTACCAAATTCTCTATCAAAACTAGCTACTTGAACATTGGTTATTTTTTTGCCTGTTTTAGCGTCCTGAATAATTATCCTTTTTTCTG
>JAPLEL010000006.1 GCA_026391415.1 Bacteroidota bacterium | reverse complement strand
GGCATTAGGGCATAGCAAAGAAAGCTATCAAGATCCTGTTTATAAAAACCATTTATTACAAGGCATACGTTTTATAGCCAATCAATTTAAAGGATTAGACTATTCAAAAGCACATGCCATTACAAGGGATGATGCTTTATAAAATAATTAATTTTGAAATCGTTTTTCAAATCAATTAAACCACTAAGTTTTATTGCTAATAAAATAGCTAAAAATTAGTTTTAAAAAATCAACCAATCATTTAAAATAACACCTTACTATGCGCTTCAGTCAGTTTGTTTTAGTTGCAATTTTTATTTGTTTAAAAGGCTTTAGTCAGCAGCCAGTAAAGCTGATAACCCTCGACCCTGGGCACTTTCATGCGGCATTGGTTCAAAAATCAATGTATCCACAAGTAGACCCAACGGTGTATGTATATGCCAAAAAAGGATCAGATTTAAATGCACATTTAGATAAAATAAAAGGCTATAATGCTGCTGCGGTTGCGCCAACAAAATGGGTTGAAAAAGTATATGAGGGCGATGATTATTTAACTAAAATGCTGCAAGAGAAAAAAGGAAATGTAGTGGTGCTTGCAGGAAACAATCAATTAAAAACAGATTATATTTTACAATCCATACAGTCTGGCTATAATGTTTTTTCAGACAAGCCAATGGTTATTGATGAATCTGGATTTGTAAAACTAAAACAGGCATTTACAACTGCCCAAAAAAACAAATTACTCTTGTACGATATTATGACTGAGCGTTATGAAATCACTACTATTTTACAAAAGGCATTGTCTATGCAAGTAGCCTTGTTTGGAACTTTACAAAAAGGAACTGTTGCCGAGCCTGCAGTTACCAAAGAAAGTGTACACCATTTTTATAAATATGTTTCTGGTTCTGTGTTAACGCGTCCAGCCTGGTTTTTAGATACCAAACAAGAAGGCGAAGGCATTGTAGATGTAACAACACATTTGGTGGATTTAGTACAATGGGAGTGCTTTCCTAATACTACTATCAATTATCAAAAAGACATCACTATTAATAATGCAAAAAGTTGGAACACCACAATTACCAAAGACCAGTTTTCGGAACTAACTAAATTGAATGAAATTCCTAGTTATTTAAAACCAACCACCAATGCAAATAATGAAATTAGTGTATTGAGTAATGGAGAGTTTAACTATACTATTAAAGGCGTTCATGCAAAAGTATCTGTTATTTGGAATTACAAAGCGCCAGCAGGAACTGGAGATACACATTACTCTATTATGCGTGGAACTAAAGCCAATTTAATTATCCGCCAAGGTGCAGAGCAACAATACAAACCAACGCTATACATTGAGCCATTAGCAGCATCTGTTGATTTTGATAAAACAGCACAACAAATTATTGCAACTATTAGTGAACAATACAAAGGTGTTAGTTTAAAAAAGACCGATAAAGGATACGAAGTGATTGTTCCAGAGTCTTTTAAAGAAGGCCATGAATCGCATTTTGCACGTGTAACAGAAAAGTACTTAGATTATTTATTAAACCACAATATGCCTTCTTGGGAAGTTCCCAATATGTTGGCTAAGTATTATACCACTACGCAGGCGCAGAAAATGGCTGCAAAAAAATAAGCAAATGAAAAGTTTACAAGCCCTTGTTTTATTGTTAGTGTTTACTTGTTTTTCGGGTCAAGTAATTGCACAAGCAAAAGCAAATACATTAACACAAGGCACTTACAAAACTATTTTTGAAATGCTGCGCGATGTGCCGGGTTTAGAAGTTCAATTAAGTAACGATAAATCGGGCGGATCTATTACTATTCGTGGCACCACTAGTTTAAAAAATCAGCGGCCACCACTATTTGTTATTGACGGAAGTATTTATGGTGGAGACATTACAAATATTAATCCACAAGATGTAGATGCAATTTCGGTATTAAAAGATGCGGCGTCTACAGGGGCTTATGGCGCACAAGGTGCATTTGGAGTGATTGTTATTACAACCAAAAACGGTAAAGGTATTGTAGCGCGTGAGGCAGTGGTAGAAAGCCATACAGGATCGGCCTATACCTATTTTATAGAACACAAAACCCAGCTTTTAGTGTACGGTTTAAATGACGAAATAATTGTAAAAGGCGTTATCCAAAAACAAAGAGATAGTTCATTAGTTTTTATGGTTAAACGCAAAGAATTATTGGTGCCAATTAGCAGTATTAAAAGAGTGGAAATGGTTACTGAATAATCATTACTAAACAGCAAACAAAAATCGATTTCGTAAATTATTATACTCAATAATGAGCGTTGATTCGAAAAAAAAACCAAATTCACTTATATAAACGTTCATATGGATACAATAAATATATTCTCCTTAAAAAATAAGGTGATAGTCGTAACAGGGGGCACCGGAATTTTAGGTGGTGCTTTTGTTAAAGGCATTGCAAATGCAGGTGGCGCCGTTGTTATTTTAGGAAGAAATTCTACAGTAGGCAATGAAAGAGCCGACGAAATAAATGCAAGTGGCGGAGATGCTATTTTTATTGCAGTAGATGTATTAGAAGAAGCAGACTTATTAAAAGCCAAAGAAATTATTTTAGAAAAATATGGCAAAATAGATGGCTTGGTAAATGCTGCCGGTGGAAATATTCCAGAAGCAGTAGTGCAACCAGATGCAGATATTTTTAATATGAATATTGACGGAATGAAAAGGGCCATGGTATTAAACTTATGGGGCACGATTATTCCAACACAAATTTTTGGATCAGTAATGGCCAAAAACGGATCGGGGAGTATTGTAAATATTTCATCGGTCAGTTCAAAACAAGTAGTAACCAAAGTGCTAGGATATAGCATGGGTAAAGCAGCTGTAGATATTTATACGCAATGGTTTGGGGTAGAAGTAGCTAATCGTTTTGGAGATGCTATTCGTGTAAATGCCATCATGCCTGGTTTCTTTTT
>JAPLEL010000033.1 GCA_026391415.1 Bacteroidota bacterium | reverse complement strand
GATCCGTTAGATTCTACTTCAAGAATTTTAACACCATTGATTGTTGGCGATTTGCACTACGATTGTGCTAACCGTGTGAAATTAATTTTACAACGCTACAAAGAGCTTCAAGATATTATTGCCATTTTGGGTATGGATGAATTGAGTGACGAAGATAAAATGACCGTTCAACGTGCGCGTAAAGTGCAACGTTTCTTGTCTCAACCATTCTTTGTTGCCGAGCAGTTCACTGGTTTAAAAGGCGTGTTTGTTGATATCAACGATACCATCCGCGCTTTCAATGCCATTATGGATGGTGAAGTGGATGATTATCCTGAAGCAGCGTTTAACTTGGTAGGTACTTTAGAAGATGCTATTGAGAAAGGTAAAAAAATGATTGAAGCAGCGAAAGCCTAATTGTAACCGAACATGAATGTAGAAATATTAACACCCGAAAAAAAGTTGTACAGCGGCGATGTGTATGGTGTTCAATTACCTGGCATCACGGGTTTATTTGAAATTTTAGACAAACACGCTCCCTTAGTTAGTGCTCTGGGAAAAGGGACTATAAAAATTTTAAAAGACAAAAACACCTTCGAAACTTTTTCTATTGTTAGTGGCTTTGTTGAAGTGCTTAATAATAAAGCAACGGTGTTGGTTGAAGGGGCTGTGGCGGTTTAAATTTTTAGCTAAATATATTTTTAAAAAAGACTCCAGATTGGGGTCTTTTTTTTGTTTACAGGTAACTAAAAAATAATATTACCATTTATGAAAGCCGATGTAAACGCTCATTGATAATTTCTTTGAACTGTTGTTTAAAATCATCGCTCAAAAAACTTATACCTATTAGCTCCATCCATTTCGGCAAAGTTTTTTTCATTTTGTTAAAGATATTTTGTTGCTGCTTTTCGTCTATGTTTAATGTATTCATTGCTATCACAAAGTCTTGCTTCTTTATTTTTTTCTTCTTACCGTTAAGGCTCAAGGCCAATTCTTCTTTATCTGCTGGATTAACCAATGTGGTATTTACTAAATCATAAGCAGGAGATAAGGTCATACCTAAACCGGGTTGCTCTAATAATGAAAAATTCTTTAAATGCATATCGGCATACAAGGTCTAATCCAGGTGTTGTAGAATATTTGTTTATTGTTTTAGCGATCTGCTCATAACTGCCTTGATATTTGTCTTCTGTTAGTCTTTCGGTTAACTGGCACATATCTTCCATTGCTAACTTACTGTTTTTTGTTCTGTCTAATCGTTTGGTTACATAAGCTAAATTGCCCGATTGTAAACGAATTAGGCTATGAGGAGCTGTTTTTATTTTTGTAGCAGCAGCCAAGTGCATAGTTAAATCTTCTACTTCGGGAAGTTCTGGATATAATGTAGTGGGTGGTTTTAATATGTATCCTCCCCATAATCCAACTATGGTAAATCTTTTTTCTGTTCCTTCCTTGTTTTTTTCTGTGATATGCAATGAGAGTTTTGGCTGCACACCAGTAACTGCGGTTTGACTTTGTATAATTTCTTTTGCCAATGATTCTAAATTGGCCTCAGAATATAATAAAGCTGGAGGGGTTGCTAAACCAAATATTTTTTTAGAACAAGCGGCGTGAAAATCAAGCTCTTGTTTAGCCAATGATTGATAACAAAATAAACAGTTGTTCATAGTTCATCCTTTTCTTTTACTTCTTCAATACTTACCAATCCAATACAATCTTTACAGCATGCCAATAGCAATCCCATACGGTCTCTAGGATTTAGTTTCCAGTTTTTTTCTGCAATATCCAACAACCAACCTTCGGGTATTAGTCCGTCAAAAAAAGGGAATAGTACATTAGATGCATAAGGGCTTTCCTTCAATGGTAGCGTTAAACTAATTGGCTTTGCATTTGGGATTGTTAAATACGATTTATTGTATTCAAAAAGATATCCTTGCTCATTTTGTGTGAGCCATCCAGCTATTTGATTCTCTACTTTAATTGCTGCTTTTTTCACGTTGCGTAATTAGAAATTTTGGTTTAGTTTGTTTTGAACCGCACCCACTTCGTAGCCGAAGAGTTGTAGTACTTGGTTTACTTTATCTAATCGTAAACTTTGTTTGCCTTGTTCTAACTCACGAATAAAACGCAACCCCACGCCAGCCTTTTCGGCCAATTCTGGTTGCGTTAGTTTTACCGCTTTACGCCTTTCTTTTACAAAACTTGTTAAATTCATTTTTATACCCTTTAAGGTGTAAATATAATAATAGTTTCAATTTTATACCCTTTTGGGTGTATTTTATTTATCATTGCATAAAATATACCCTATAAGGTGTAATTTATACAATATTATAATTGTTTCAAAGTTTTGTTTTTATAATTCTACTGCTAATAATTCTTGGCCTAGAGTATGTAGTGCAGCTTCAATTTTTTTTGATTGTTTACTTCTTGGTTTTTTTAAACCTGTTGCGTAGTGTTGAAATTGTTTTTGATTTATACCTGTAATTCTTTCTAGGGCAGCATTTGTGAATACGCCTTTATAATAACTTAATAGACTTTGCGTATCAAATTTGTAAATTATTTCGTAGTTGTCTAATAAAATTGAAGGAACGTTTTCATTATATTTTTTATATAATTCAATGGCATCATTTATAGATTGTTTTGCTTCAGCAACAGTATCTCCAGCACCATAAATTCCTTCAACATTTTCGGCATATGCAGCAAATGAATTTTTACTCCTTTCAATAATTATTTTAATCTGTTTCATTGTTTTGGATTAATGGTAGTAAAAATACTACTTTTAGATAATGTTTCATTAACTTTTTAACTACATTCAATCAGTTATATTTGTATTCATGAAGCGGACTTTTCCAGTTATTATTATTCTGATTTCTTTGTCGTTGTTTGGGCTGCTGTTATTGCAGGGGTCTTGGCTGAAGAATTTGTTGGAAGTGAGGGAAAGTCAATTGTACAACAAAATTAGCAAAGACGGTTTGGAAGTGGCAGAGGGCTTGTACAAATCGGTTTACAACGGAAAAATTATGCGTCCTCGAAAAGGAGGCATTGGTGGATTTAATGCAGACTTTCATTTGCATTTACTCAAGCCACCTTCAATTGCAGAGAAATTTACCATTGCCGAAGTTGAATCACGGTTACAAAAAGTATTAGTTAGTGGCGAATGGAAAAATTTAAAATTTGAATTTGCTATTGTATCGGCAAATGCAGAATACGAAATGGTTTCAACGCATTTTGAAAAAGATTTTTCAGACTCGGTTAATAATAAACCTATTATTATTCCTATTTTGCCCGATGCCGATTTAAGCATGGACGAAATTGCTTCTTACGAACAATTATATATTGTTATTCCAAATTATAAATCGCAAGTTTGGGCTTCCTTAAAATGGATTATTATTGGCGCTGGCTTGTTTATGGTAGTGATTATTGCTGCGTTTTATGTAACAGTTCGTTCGTTAATGAATCAAAAAAAATTGAGTGAAATTAAAAGTGATTTCATCAATAATATGACCCACGAATTTAAAACGCCATTGGCTACAATTTCTTTAGCAGTAGATGCTTTGCGTAACGAAAAAGTGCAGTCTAATCCTGAAAAGCTCAAATATTTTTCTGGGATTATTAAGGAAGAAAATATTCGAATGAACAAGCATGTAGAAACAATTTTGCAAGCTGCTTTAATGGATCGCCAAGAATTAAAACTGAATTTATCGGCAGTACATATGCACCAAATGCTAGAGCAGGTATTAGAAAATTACCAACTGCAATTGCAAGATAAAAATGGAGAAGTAGTGCGTTTGTTTAATGCCAAAAACGACTTGGTGCAAGTAGATGATGTACACTTTGCCAACCTGCTTTCTAACCTCATTGATAATGCCATTAAATACTCCGAAGACGCTATTTTAATTAAGGTTTCTACACATAGTACCAGCAAACAATTGCTTATTCGCATAGAAGACAATGGCATTGGTATGAGCAAAGAAACTGTAAAACGCATCTTCGAAAAATTCTATCGCGCCCATACAGGCAACCTCCATAATGTAAAAGGTTTTGGCCTTGGCATGAGCTATGTTAAAACAGTAATTGATGCCCACAAAGCCAAAATTCGTGTTGAAAGTATTGTAGGCAAAGGCAGTAGTTTTACAGTTGAAATTCCTTTGATGAAAGGGTAGAGGGGGTAGTTAAGTGAAATTTTTAATAATCCTATTTCTATCTTCGTTTTCTTTTTCATTCATTTTCTTCTTCATAGTTTCTAACAGTGAATGGGGCTTCTCTATAAAATGCTAATTCGTAATTTATGAGATCACCTTCTTTTGTGGCTAACCACGGCATGTCTTTCTGTGCATACTTACTGATTGCTATCGAACTCCAATCGCTCATTTGTGCTATCACTCTATCTATCACATCTTTTTCACTTGCGCTCATGATAAATAAATTTGCTTTTTCTAAGGGCAAATAACGCATTTGCAAAGTATTATTAAATGTTGTTTTAACCCTTTGTATTAGCTTGCTTTCTATCATTTGATTAATGATTGCATCCATTTTTTCTGGTACTGGTCCGTATGATGATTTTTGATATTTAGATCCAGTTAAATGTGTTTCATATAATTCGTAGTAATTGAAATCAGCAAAATAAAGCATCTTGTAAAGTACTGTTTCTCCAACATTAGGTTTGCCTGCACATCTTTCTAATATATATAGCAAAATATTTTTTGTTTTATTTATTTGTAAAGTTGGTTCGGAAATTCTCACTGTGTTTTTTAATATGATTGGATCTTCTTTTTCATCTAAATACTTTTTAACACTAAAATCTTTTGACATAAAATCATCTAACGAAAATTCAAGAATCATTGATAATTTTTGTAGTTCAAGTATCTCTAAATTTCTGTTTCCCAATTCAATTTGGGCTAATGATGGTCGTGAGATTTTTATGCTTTTTGCAAGGGATTCTTGCGTTAGTCCTTTATTCTTTCTTAAACTGGTTATTCTTTGTCCAATTTGCTTTTGTAATATTTTTGAATTCATTTCACTAGTTTATAACTATGAAATTACTGAAAGATTCAAAATCAAACAATAAAAAGATTTAAATTAAAACAAAATAATACAAGTAAATAAAATTCAAATCAACAAAATCCAAATCAATATCGTTGCTTAAATGACATTAATCCAAGGCAATAAGTGTTATTAAATGTCATAAATCCAAAGCAAACACCCATCCCCATAACTTAAAAAGCGGAAATTATTATCAAGCGCATGTTGGTATAAGCGTTTCCAGTCGGTGCCTATGAGTGCAGATACTAGTAATAACAATGTTGATTGTGGTTGATGAAAATTGGTGATGAGTCCTTGACAAATTTTAAATGAATAACCTGGTGTAATGATAATTTGTGTTTTGGTTAAGAGCGTATTTAACTGATTTTTTTGCATCCATTTTTTGAGTGATTCAAGTGCGGCTACTGCATTGATTGCCGCAAGATTTTCTTGATAGGGATCCCATTGTTGAATAGTTAAATCTGTTATGGCAATACTTGGATGCTGCATTGTTTTTATTCCTAACCAATACAAACTTTCTATACTGCGCATTGACGTGGTGCCAACGCACACAATAGTTTCAGGCATTTGTGCAAGTAAGCTATCAATGAGTGTAATTGATACTTCCATAAATTCTGCATGCATTTCATGCTCGGCAATAGTGTTTGTTTTTACTGGTTTAAACGTGCCTGCACCCACGTGTAAGGTTACAAATTGGTGGCGTATATTTTTGGTTGATAAATGATTAAAAATAGTTGGCGTAAAATGTAATCCTGCAGTGGGTGCTGCCACAGATCCTTCGTGTTTGGCATAAATGGTTTGATACCTTTCTTGATCTGAAATTTCTGCTGCTCTATTTAAATACGGTGGCAATGGTATGAGCCCTGCACAAAAAAGTAATTCTGCAAAACTCATGTTGCTATCCGTCCAAGTAAATTCAATCGTATAATCTTCATTGCCCCTACTTATTTGTTTGGCTTGAAGCGTGATGGTGTTATTATTATGCGAGATTGTTTTTGTTAAATAGGGCTCCTTCCATTTTTTAGCGCCTCCCACCAAACATTTCCACCAAACCTTTCCTTTTTGTTGCATGGCGGTACTGATATCGGGATACTGTTCATCTGGTTCGAGGCAAAAAATTTCAATGCCGCCCCCTGTAGCTTTTTGAAATAATAATCGGGCTGCTACTACTTTGGTATTATTAAATATCAACAAACTATTGGCAGGTAAGTATTCGTGCAACTGTAAATAAGTATCCTCCCTCATTTTTCCTGCCTCAT
>JAPLEL010000187.1 GCA_026391415.1 Bacteroidota bacterium | reverse complement strand
CTATTAATTGGTCGCTGCCTGCACTGTATTCAAGTGGTCCCCATTCTAATGGTGTATTTTGTAATGGAATCCATGCCGTAACTGTTTTATCCGAAGCCAAGGGCCAGTAATATTGATCGGCATGCCAGGGCGTATGCCCGCCATTGGGTTCTTTGTATAAGGCTTGGTCATGGTATAATCTTACGCCAGTCACTTCCATTAATTCAGTGGCAATTTTGGCTAATTTTTTTCCAAATACAATTTCTTTTACCAGTTCGGAATTTCTCCAAATATTCATTATTTGTAAAAACGCTTTTCCGTAAGTATCTCTGTCTTCCATAGCTAATTGCTGCTTATTTAGCCGATTTACTGCATTTGAAATTTCAGCATCCATGAAATCAATTACTTCTTTTGAAAAAACGTTTTTGATTTTTATAAACCCATTTTTTGTAAAGAATTTTTTTTGCTCATCTGATAAAACAAAAGGCTCATTGAGGGCAGAATGAATATTAGCAGGAATATGTTGCATATACTATTGACTTTAATTACACTAAAATTATTGGAAAATAAAGTAAATCTGCTTTATTCATTGGGCTTTTCAATAGTAATTCTGGCTTTAAAAGGCAATTATTAGCTTTAATTCTTTAAAAAAGGGTAAATCAACCACACCAACAACAGACTTTTTTTTGACAATTTGGTAATCTAAACTTAATAATTTGGTCATATTGAATAGGTTATTTTGAAAAACCAAGTTGTATGGACAAAAGAAAATTAGATGTAGTTGTACTTAGTGATCTACATCTAGGAATGTTTGGATGCCATGCGCAAGAAGCGGTAAATTATTTAAAAAGTATTTCTCCTAAGTTGCTTGTTTTAAACGGCGACATCATTGATATCTGGCAATTTAAAAAAAGCTATTTCCCAATAGCACACATGCAGGTCATTAAAGAGATTTTTAGCATGTTGAGTAATGGCACTAGAGTGGTTTATATTACTGGTAATCACGACGAAGCCCTCAGAAGATACAGCGATTTACAAATGGGCAACCTACAATTGACCGATAAATTAGTATTGGATTTAGACGGTAAAAAAACATGGATTTTTCACGGAGATGTTTTTGACGCCACTACTAAAGGATCAGCAAAAATTATAGCAAAACTAGGTGGGCATGGATACGATTTACTTATTATGGTAAATAGCGCTATCAATTTTTTATTGCGCTTAATGGGTAGAGAAAAAATGAGTTTGAGTAAGCGTGTAAAAAACAGTGTAAAAAAAGCCGTTTCTTGGATTGGAAATTTTGAACATACTGCTGCAGAATTGGCTATTGAAAAAGGATACGACTATGTTATATGCGGGCATATACACCAGCCACAAAAAAGATTGATTACTAACGACAAAGGATCTGTGATGTATTTAAATAGTGGGGATTGGATTGAAAACCTAACCGCACTCGAATACAATCAAGGCTCTTGGGATATTTATGAATACCAAGAACAAAGCTATGCGGCTAAAATTGTTGATATTAAAAAACAAAATAAAAAATTGCCTGAATTGAATGTGCTAACCAATGAGGTAGCTTATTTTTTACACTCTAAAGAAATGCAATTTTAAAATTGAATAAATGAAAATACTTTACGCTGTACAAGCAACCGGAAATGGACATATTAGTAGGGCTATTCAAATATTGCCTTATTTAAAACAATATGGTGAAGTGGATATTTTTTTAAGTGGCGAGAATGCAAATTTAAATGTTGGTATGCCTGTAAAATATTCGAGCAAGGGCTTAAGTTTATTTTATGGCAATAGCGGTAAGCTCGATTATTATACCATGTTTAAAAAGTTCTCATTAAAAAGAATTTGGAATGAGGCAAAACAATTACCTGTTGAAAAATACGATTTAGTTTTAAACGATTTTGAATCTATTACTTCACTTGCTTGTAAATTTAAAAATGTACCAAGTATTCAATTTGGTCACCAAGCAAGTTTTCAAAGTGCATTAACTCCTAGGCCTAAAAAGAAAGATATACTAGGCGAATTTATTTTGAAGAGTTATGCACCGTCCACCAAATACCTTGGCCTACATTTTGAATCGTATGATACTAATATTTATAACCCCATTATAAAGTCTGAAATTATTGAAGCGAATGTGGTAAATGAAGGACATGTAACTGTGTATTTATCACATTATTCTAACGCAGTACTCGAACAATATTTACTAGCTATTCCTGAAATAAAATTTGAAGTTTTTTCGAAAGAAATAAAAACTGCTTTTGTAAAAAAGAATATCTACTACTACCCAATTTCAAATACCTTATTTACACAAAGCATGATAAAAAGTGCTGGAGTGATTACTGGTGCTGGATTTGAAACACCTGCAGAAGCTATGTATTTAGGTAAAAAATTAATGTGCTTACCTATTAGGGGTCAATACGAACAATTGTGTAACGCTGCTGCACTAGCTAATATGGGCGTATCGGTTATTGATAAAATTGAACAAGGATTTAACGAGAAAATAAAATCGTGGTTTGGCAATTCAAATATTAATAGTTTAACCTTACAGCATAGCACCTACCAATTAATTCAACTATTAATGGAAGAGGCAAAATCTTTGCAAACAAACAAACAAAAATCAAGCGTTTATGAGCCAAATAATTTTGCGCTAATGAACGAGCTAAGTTTGTAAAAAATCTCTAAACCAATACCCCGATTGTTTAATGGTTCGTAATTGGGTAGCAAAATCTACATGTATTAATCCAAATCTGGCATTGTATCCAAAAGCCCATTCAAAATTATCGGTTAGGGTCCAAGCATAATAACCGCTAATATTTACGCCATCATTTTTTGCTTTAAGTACAGCACCTAAATATTGCTTGAAATAATCAATTCGTTGTTGGTCGTTTATTACGCCGTTTTGAAAAACATCTTTAAAATAAGCACCTCCTTCGGTAACAATAATTTCTGGAATATTTCCATAATCCCATATTCGATGTAACATTCTATTAAAACTCTCAGGATTAATTTCCCAACCTAATTGCGTATGCGGCACTTTTCTAGATTTTGCAGTAACTTCAGAAGCTTGTAAATAGGGAATAAGGTTGTTGTTTTTTACGGTAACAGCAAAATAATTTTGAATACCAATAAAGTCAAAATCAAAAGCCATTTGTTGTTGATAGCGCCAAGATTTGGTATGCAAATGCAATTTTTCTAAAAACTGAAAATTCTCCATATGCGGATATCCTAAACCTAAAACTGGTTCTAATAAAAGTCTGTTTAATAATACATCTGATTTTGCGGCAGCCAATACATCTTTATCTTGTAAAGTATGCGGCATTACTTCACTACAAGAAAAACTAGTTCCAATATGTGCATTCTGCACTTCGGATCTTAGAATTCTACCACCTTCTGCCGTACACATTGCAGCATTGTGAATGGCAGGAAAAAAATTAGACAAGCCCATTTTTCCTGGCGCGTGCTTCCCCAACATATATCCTAAAGAAGTAAAGCCAAAGGGCTCATTCATTACAATCCATTGTTTTACTTTTTGGCCAAACTCAGTAGCGCAAAGCTGGGTAAATTTGCTAAACCATTTTAGCATTTGATGACTCGTCCAACCGCCATTTTTTTCTAAAGCCTGGGGTAGATCCCAATGGTATAAGGTAATCACTGGCTCTAAACCTATTTTTAAACATTCGTCAATAACAGCATGATAAAAAGCAATCCCTTTTTTATTGGGTTTACCAATACCTTCTGGCAAAATTCTACTCCAAGAAATTGAGAATCTAAAATGGTTAAAGCCTAGTGCTTTTGCTAATAACAAATCGTCTTTGTAGCGATGATAAAAATTAGAACAATGTGTTGGTTTTGCACGCCCTTCAATAGCCGTTTGTCTTTTGGCAAATACATCCCAAATAGACAAACTACGCCCATCCTCTAAAGCTGCGCCTTCATTTTGCGGAGCAGATATAGCCACCCCCCATTTAAAGTCATTGCCAAAATCAGAAGCATGTATTTGTTTGGGCATGTGCATCAATTAAATTTAAAATTTACTTTTATACATCCACGCAATATAAATATTATATTGTGTTAACATTGTTATAATTAATAAGTGTAAAACGCTCTTATGAAATACTTATTATCTATTTGTTTGATATTTTTTTTTGCTTGTAGCACCAAGGTAACTATCACTAGTAGTGAGCAATTTTCTAATAAACGTATTGCTATTGGCGATATTACAATTGCTCCCCTATATAAAAATTATTTAAAAACCGACACCCTCTGCGCTTGTATTGGCAGTAGTTTGGGTAATGCTATGTTGCCTTTCTTTCAAGCAGCAGGTATGCAAATTATAGACTTGCCTCAAAAAAATTTATTAGAAAATATACGCGTGGCTGATTCTTTAAAAATTGACTATTTATTACTAGCAACTGGCCAGCTGCAAACTTATGGCAAGCCAGGTAGAGAGACCTATTTTATGCGCACTCTATCGGTTAAAATAGTGGACACCAAAAGTTTAGAAGTAATGGCTACTGGCAATTTTGAAGGACCTTCTGTATATCCTGAAGGAGCTGCAAAACGTATTGGTAAAAGATTTGCTAAGTCAATAAAGAAATGAGTCGACTAAATACTTTACAGTTTTAACGACGTTTAGGTTTATTTAAAAAATCAATCATTTGCAAAACGTCTTGTTCATCGTGAATTTCAACATGATTCTCACGGATATAATTATTAATAACCTCTTTGTCTACTTTATAATATTTTGCTAGTTGTTTTACCTGACGCACTTCTATTAAATCTGATTTGTCTAAAATATAAAAGTCTTTAACAGTATTGATAGTGCCCGCACTTTTATAATTCATTATGGAATAAGCACCAGTTACCGTATTTGAAACAACCCTTGAGTCTTCAACCCTAGAGCCACCATGGTCGGTGGTTGATTCTGCAGTTCTAACGCCATAACTATACAAAATATACAAATTTGAAAGACTAGTTTTTTGGTAGATTTTATCTTTGATAGAAACAAAAGTTATTGGTACCGAGTAAATAGAATCAACGGTACTTAGGTTAGCTAATTCTTTGTACTGTTTGTTTCTATTAGGAACTTTTATGGTTTGTTTAACCTCAATAATTATAGAGTCAATTGTTTCTAAGCCGGTAAGTTCTTTGTACTGTTTGTTTTCTATAAAAATCAACTGGTGTTTGTCGGTATTAAAGTTTAAATCGGCAAAAGCCACTTTACCATCTTTCAAAAAAACGGTACTAGGCATAAATTGATTAAATAACATCAATTTTAAATTAACGTTTTCATAAATCGATTGGGCTATACAAGTGCTAGCACTAATTAGTGATAAGCAAACTATTAAAAAATATTTTTTCATGGTGCTTTATTTATTGCTTAGCATAAATTGATTCGATATCCTAAATTAAACAATTGTAAACAAACAACTATTTAATTATTTCACAATTAACTCATCCGCAAAAATGGAGAACATTAAGTTACCATTTAACCACAGTAAACACAATGGAAGCATAATTGCCTTTTTCGTATAAAATGCCTAGCTTTTTTTTAGATAATTTTACAATATCGGAATACGCTGCGTTGTCTTTACTAGTATCGGTTTCAGCAGATTTGTCAATCACTTTATTGATAGACCAAGTTTGTCCATCATCTTTACTAATTCTTAAAGTTAGATTATCGCGTTTTTTAGTATCGGCTGCATTACAAAATGCAAGAATCTGTTTGTTTGATTTTTTCCCAATAGATAAAATACTTCCTTCACAAACCGGATCGGGTAAGTTTTTGTCAAAATAAACGGTGTCCCATTGTGCACCACCATTATTGCTAATGGCTATAATTCTTGCG
>JAPLEL010000279.1 GCA_026391415.1 Bacteroidota bacterium | reverse complement strand
GGTTATGAAGGCGAATTAAGTGAATGGACATTCGATGGAAAATTAATTCATTTGGCACATTACATAGACGGTCAGGAAGAAGGAAGCCAAAAATTATGGTACGACAATGGGAAAATTAGAGCCAATTATGTAATTATTAAAGGAAAAAGATATGGTTTATTGGGAACTAAAAATTGTAAAAATGTATCGGATAGTATTTTTATTGTTAAGTAGCATGTTGCTTTTTTCTTGTAAAGAGAAAAAGATGGATACTATCGATTTGCCTTATTATAATGATCCAGATTTTAATCCAATTTTTATAAAAAACAAGTCAGCGGTTTCTGAAAAAATTACCCATAAAATAGACAGCTTTTCTTTTTTAAATCAAGATAGTGTTATTATCACCCAATCTATTTTTAAAAATAAAATTCATGTAGCGAATTTTGTTTTTACTACCTGTGGTAGTATTTGCCCAATAATGACAAGCAATTTTAAAATTGTTAGCGATAGTTTAAAAGACAACAATGATCTTGTAATGTTATCTTATTCTGTAACACCCTGGATTGATAAACCTGCTGTGTTAAAAAAGTATATTATTAAAAACGGCATTAAGAATTCAAATTGGCATTTTTTAACAGGCGATAGAACTGCTATTTATAAACTAGCCAGGCAATCTTATTTTGCCGAAGAAAACATTGGTTTTAGTAAAGACAGTAGCCAGTTCTTACATACAGAGCATATTATTTTAGTTGATAAAACCAATAGAATAAGAGGTGTTTACAATGGCACGCTAAGTTTAGAAATGCACCATTTAATTGAAGATATTAGAAGTCTTCAAAATGAAACCAACTAAGTTATTTCTGTAATAAAAATAGCAAAGGGATCTCAACACGGCTACTCCATGAACCTTCGCTATGGTCTTGTCCTTGAAAATATTTGCTTAGCCAATTTTTTTCAGAATATTTTTTACTTTTCATTAGCGCATCAACTTTCATTTGAATAGGAGGATAAAGCGCATCTAATGTTTTGTCTCCGCAATCAAAATATATTTTATGCTTTTTTGGATCTGGTAATTTGTTGTTTAAGTAATTGATAAATGCATTTGGAAAAGGATTATTCTCAATAGCAAAAATACCCGGCCAATGTGTTGACATACACATGGCACCTCCAAAAATAGTAGGGTACTCGCAAATAGCATAAATAGAAATTAATCCACCCATACTACTACCGCCAATAAAAGTATTATCCCTATCCCTTTTTGTATTAAACTTTTTATCTATGATAGGCTTAAGTTCTTCTACTATAAACTTTAAGTAATTATTAGAATTAATTTTAAAGCCATTAAAAACCGAAGTAGTACTATTTCTTGTTGCTTCGTTTACATATTTCTTTTCATCCTCATTTAATTCATCGAATGGTTTTTGAGGAAAATATTCTGAGTGTCTTTTTTTATCACCATTCCAAATACCAACTATAATTACATCTTTAATTTTATTTTCATTTTTTAATTGACTTATTCTTTTATCTATTCCCCAAGACTTTTTATTCCAAGTAGTAGTTGGATCAAACATCATTTGACCATCTTGCATGTATAGAACAGCATATTTATGCTTGTTGTTATAGTCTTCAGGCAACCAAATATCAATATTTCTAGTACCTATATAAGTAGAATTTAAATTTTCAATTCTTACAACCTTTCCTTTCTCAACTTTTTGCAACGGCTGCGCAATGGATGTAATACTTATAAATAGGGTACATATACATATATTAATGCATTTCATGTTTTTCGTTTATAATTTAAAGTAAGATTAATTTTTAATTATCTTTAGAATAAATTCATTTATATAAATAGCAATATGAAAAAAACAGTTTTAATACTTATACTTTTCATTTCGTGCTCGCCATACAAAAAAATAAAAATAACTATGAGCGAAATCCAAACTAAAAATTGGCTAAATAAATCTGAAGAAGAGGTGATTTCTAAACTAGGACAGTCTAAAAGAAAAGAAATATTAGAATCAGGATATAAATTATTATTTGATTTTAGCACTTATAGAGTCCCTTATAATAGTAATTATAGGCCAAGTTCCCCAAGTTATAATGTAGTTGATAATCAAGGCAGACGAATTGGTACACAAACTAATACAAATACAGTAACAACATCCTATGCAAATCCATTACTAGAGACTGTCAGTCAAAAAGTTTTAGAATTCTATTTTGATAACAATAAAAAAGTAAGTTATGTTTTTGCGTTAGGTTACCCAGATTCTATTCGATATGAACTACGTAGGAAATAAAAAAACCACCTACTATATGCAGGTGGTTTTATTTTGCTCTAAGATTTTTTTGTGTAGCGAAGAATCCTTTTCTATTTTAACTGCTTTAAAAACAGGTTGCGGTATTCTACTTTCATAAAAGGCATTACATGTACTTGTAAACCTAATAATCCCAACATTTTTCTTTTAACAAGATCTTCATCAGTTACATCACTCATTAATACACCATTTATAAAATGCTGCATATGATTGTCGTTAACTATTATATGAATTTCATTCCAATCACCTACTCTGATTTTTCTTTTTAAAGAATCTGAAGTTCCCAATGTGCCTATAATGGTTGGCTTTTGACTTGTTTTTAGTACCGCAATCTCACCACGCATTCCCAAAAATCCACGACCGCGTTCTTCATAATTTTGTCCTGTATATACATTGTTACCGTCTATATCGGCTTGATATCCTCTTAATGCATATTTAATGTCTGGCAATTCTTCGCTCCTATAATTTACGCCACTATTTCCTTCTGGACTTATGCGATATTCTGCTTTAAATTCAAAATTTGCAGGAAGACCTCCTCTCCAAATTAAAAAAGTATTGGTTTTAATTCGTGTCAACGGCGTTACTTCACCTACAAAAGTTTGGTCCTTTACTTTCCAGAATGTGGTATCAGCGTCCCAGCCTGTCATCGTCTTTCCATCAAATATTTGAATAAAGCCATCTTTTTTTTGTGCTTGAATTGATAGTGTAGTAGCTAAAAGTAATAAAGCAATAACAAAACGGAAATGCATTTTTTGATTCATTTAATTTAAAATTAATTTTTATCTACAAAATATTTATTTATAACACACCACAATCTTTCCAACTGCGTGAAGCAGCTGATGCTGCTACTGCATCACAAACTTTTTGTGTATCTAATGCTTCCCTAAAAGTTGGAGAACAAGGTTCTCCTGTTTCAATACTTTTTAAAAAATCTGCCGCTTGATGTACAAAAGAATGTTCATATCCAATACTCAATCCTGGCACCCACCACTTATCCATATAAGGATGTTCGCCATCGGTAATATGAATGGTTCTCCATCCCTTTAAACCAGAAGCGTCTGCATTATCATAAAACTCAAGTTTATTTAAATCATGTAAATCCCATCGAATAGAAGCATCTGCTCCATTAATTTCAAAAGTATACAAGGCTTTATGGCCACGCGCGAATCGTGTTGATTCAAATAAACCCAATGAGCCATTGTTAAAATGGCATAAAAACGAACAGGCATCATCAATTTTTACATCTGTCATTTTCCCTGTAAGTTGGTGCATACGTTCTTTTACAAAAGTTTCGGTCATGGCAGATACATCTTTTATACCGCCGTTTAACCACATGGCTGTATCAATACAATGCGAGAGCAAATCACCCAACACACCTGATCCAGCAACCGCTGCATCCATGCGCCAAAGACCTTCGCCTCCTTGTGGTAAATTTTCATTGATTGTCCAATCTTGTAAAAAATTAGCACGATAGTGAAATATTTTTCCCAATTTTCCGGAATCAATAATTTGCTTTGCTAAAGTTACTGCTGGTAAGCGACGATAATTATACCATACTGTATTTTTTACACCTGCTTTTTCAATAGCATCTACCATGCCTTGTGATTCTGCTAAATCACGCGCCAAAGGCTTTTCGCACAAAATCATTTTTCCTGCTGCGGCAGCGGCAATAGCAATTTCGGCATGCGTATCATTGGGCGTACAAATATCTACGGCATCAATATCGGCGCGTGCAATTAATTTTCTCCAATCGGTTTCAAAACTTTCGTATCCCCATTGCTCGGCAAATGCTTTTGCTTTTGTTTCATTTCTAAAGCAAACTGCTTTTAATACTGGTGTATAAGCAAGTTCAGGAAAAAAGTTAGGTACACGACGATAACCGTTTGAATGGGTACGACCCATAAAACCACCTCCAATTAAACCAATGTTGAGTATTTTTTTTGTTGACATATTTTTATAAATTAACGATTGAGTATTCAATTTTTATTCTGCTTCGTACCAGCCATGTTGGTCACGTACTTTTATCATAGAAGATAAAATATCATTCCATGTTTTTTGCTTGGTCATTACTTCGTTCGAAAACATACAGCCATCCCAACAAATATGTTTGAACGCTTTTGTAAGTGCGCCGTCTTCATTACGTAACCAAAAGCCAGCGTGCTTGGCAATATCTAATTTACCATTAGGATCTGATGCTTGGCAATGACGGCCTGTTTTATCATGCGCACCAGTTCCATGCACCGTACCATCGTTTTGAGCCACATGAAAATCAAGGGTCCAAGGACGTAGAGCATGTGTTAGTTTTTTCAATCCTTCATCTAAGGCCGCTTGATCGTTCCAATCAAAGTTTTCGGGTAATATGCGATCCTTAGGGCTATTGTATCCTAATAAATACAAAAGTGTGTGGGCCATGTCTGCTTGAAATCCAATATTAGGTCGATTCACCGCTTCTAATGTGTCTATCATAGCAGTCCAGCTATGCATACCACCCCAACAAATTTCACCTTCGGCTGCTAATTTTTCGCCATAATCAGCTGCTATATCACAAGCTTCTCTAAAAGTTTCGGCAATTAACTTTGTGTTGTTGATAGGGTCTGCACTCCAAGCTTCTGGCTTACTCGCTGAATCAATTCGAATGATTCCACTAGGTCGTACACCATACTCTTTTAGTTTTTGTCCAAAGCGACACGATCTTTTTACCATGTCTACAAATACAGCCCGATCTTCTTTGGATCCCATTGCGGGTCCGCCCCAAATAGGTGCTACAAGGCTGCCAATATTTAAATGTAGTTTGCTTACTTTTTCGGCTAGTCTTTTAATGCCGTCGTCTGATTCATCAATATTAAAATGGGGCTCAAAAAGTCCAAGGTCAATCCCATCAAATTTTACACCATCTACTTCGGCGTTCACTGTTAGGTCTAATAAAGTGTCTAGCCCAATGGGTGGTTCAGAATCAGGGCCTTTTCCTACAATACCCGGCCATGTTGCGTTGTGTAATTTTGGATAATTGTTTTTCATATGGTTTCATTTAATTGTTTTTTAATAAAAGCTAATCCGTTGGTAGCAATATCCCAAGGTAAAGAATATTCTCTCCAAACATTAATAGCGTTGGCAAATTCAGGATCGTTGCGAGAAAATGCTTCAATGGTCAACCATCCGTTGTAATTAATTTCTTTGAGTGTAGAAAAAGTTTCATTCCATTGCACATGTCCATCTCCAGGAGTACCACGATCGTTTTCGCTAATATGCACATGCGCAAGTATGGGTGCAATATTTTTTATTGCCGTATTGTTATTTTTCTCCTCAATGTTTGCATGGTGTGTGTCATACATGGCTTTTACGTTTGTATGATTGGCCATGGTCACTAATTTTTTTAATTGATCGGTAGTATTACATAAATAACATTCAAAGCGATTGAGTGCTTCCAATGCCAAAGTAATACCTGCTTGAGCAGCATATTCACCAGCAGCGTTGAGTAGTTCGGCACAATGTGCGTATTCGGTTTCTTGCGGTGGTTGTTTAGAAAAAACACCGTGTGCTGAATGAAAAGGACCACATAAAACAGTCGCATGCATATCATGTGCTCGGTCAATGCCCCACTTGATTCTCTCTAGTGCACGTGCACGTACTTGTGGCGATGGATCTACGGGGTTCTGTTCTTTATCTACCACAAAAACAGCGGTGGTTTCTAGTCCTATATTGGCTGCATGCGCGCCAAAACGTTGATAGGCTTTGGTATCGGGCGCTCCAATAAAACATTCTACACCATCGTATCCAATTTTTTTTAATTGATCAATGATAGGAAATAAATCATCTGAAACCACAGCCGACCAAACCAGTGTATTAAAACCAATTTTATTCATGAAATAAATTTGATGGTGATTTAGTTTTCCATTGGATGTAATGTTAATAATTCAGCGGGCGAATAAAATCCAACCTTATTTTTAATAGCAGCGCGTACTTGTTTTACAGTGCGTTCTTTCACCGCCGGCGCTTTATTTCCAAAAGAGTTGCGGATATAAGTAAGAACGGCAGCCACTTCTTTATCGTTTAACATGCCACCGTAAGGCGTCATAGGTACTTGTCCTGGATATTGTTTTCCATTCACTACAATAGGACCATAGATACCTCTTAATACAATTTTAATGAGGCGTTCTTCACTTCCAATCACCCACTTAGATTCACTAAGCGGTGGAAATCCTGATGCAGATAATCCTTTACCATTAGGCTGGTGACAAGTATTACAAAAGCCATCTCTCAAATAAATTTCCTTTCCGGTTTGCATAACTACAGCATCAATTTCACCCTCTTTTGCTTTTTCAATGACGGGTTTTACTACAGCTACATTGTGCCCTTCTAAATGAGCTACTGCTGTTCTATGCGCTTTTATCATCCAGTTGTCTAGTGGTTGTTTTGCAGCTTCCATTTCAATAGGAAGTCCTTTTTCCTTGCTTAACCAAGACGCCGACACAATGGCTTCGAGTCGAACGCGGCTATTTTCGTCTTTAGCTGCATTCATTAATAAGGCAGCTTGATCGGGTAATTGTCTTTCATTGAAGCGAACTACTTCTACCGCGGCCGCTCTTACTCTATAATCTTTTGCTTGTAATAATTGATGAAGGAGTGGTTGGTCTATTTTATTCTGTCCCCAGCTTACCCATAATGCTTCCATTAAAAGTTTTTCATAATTAGGCGCTGATTTATCTAACTGCGCTATCCATGTTTTTAATTTAGGGAGCACTTCAGAAGCTGAATGTGCCCGCAATTCACGACGCGTTCTATACCTCGTTCTATATTCAGGTAAAGTAAGATTAGATAATAATACTTCAACCGATGCTCCTGCTACTTTTGCTGGAACCACAAGTGGACGAGATGGGTAAGTGATACGATAGATTCGGCCATGTACATGATCTCTTAATGGGTCGCGTGCATTGTGTTGCATGTGTCCTATTAAAACATTATGCCAGTCTGCAATATATAAAGATCCATCGGGTGCAAATTCTAAATCAACAGGACGAAAATTAAAATCAGCCGAAATCATAATGTCTTGACGAAATTTACTTACATATCCTGCTCCGTCTTCAAACATTTGATGTTGCTTGGTTCCTAAAAAACCAATGGTATTATTAATTAACATATCGCCTTGTACATTATCTGGAAAATGTCTACTTGAAACAAATTCAATACCTGATGTAGGTCGAACCATTTGGCTTTCTTCAATAATATTTTTTGGCTTTGGCGTTTCTTGTCCGTATCTAGGCTTAACCGTACCTGGCATCATCCAAGTTACTTCGGGTCCGGAGGTTTCTGCATAAAAAACCTGGCCCCATTCATCAAAGGCAATACCCCATGGATTGGGAATAGAAAGTTGTGCAATGCGATCTAACTTTTTATTTTTTGGATCATATCTAAAAAAACCTCCGTTGGTTCCGCGAACAGGACCATACGATGTTTCAATATCATTTACTAAAAAAACACCATTCCCCATATAAATGGCACCTGATGGATCAGTGGTATACGCATGATGTGCATGGTGTGTATCGTGGTCATCAAATCCACTTAATATAATTTCCTTAGTATCAGCTTTATCATCACCATTGGTGTCTTTTAACAGCATCATATTGGTTCCTTGTGAAAGATAAACGCCTTCTGGAGCCAATTCAAAACCAAGTGGAAGTTGAAGACCTTCTGCAAAAGTAGTTTGCTTGTCTGCTACGCCATCGCCATTGGTGTCTTCTAAAATAATTAGTTTATCATTGGGTTTTGGGTCACCTGGTTTCCAATGCGGATAAGTGGGCATCACTGCTACCCATAATCTTCCTTTATTATCAAATGAAATTTGAACGGGATTGGCTAATTCTGGAAATTCGGTTTCAGATGCAAAAAGATTTATTTTATAGCCCGGTGCCATTGTAAATTTATCAATCGCTTCTTTGCCATATAAATACTTTGCCTCTTCTACTTTTCCTTTGGGTTTAAAATTTGTTTCAACAATGGGAAGCGCAGATGTTTTTGCATCAGCTGCTGCTAGATTCATTTTTTTTCCTTTTGCTGCCATCCAAATTGCAGTGTCGCGAATTAGCGTCATCTCCCGTATTTTTTTTAATTCGGCAGGATAGTTGGCCGGGCCAAATGGATCGTATCGACGACCAAATACATGCACACCATTGGGTGCTTTAAAATCATTATGCCACATCCAATCTTTTTCAATAACCGCATCTAATACGAGTGCGCGATTAGATGCTGCCACCACTGGTGCTTTACCAAAAACTGCATCTACTAAAAAAGGGGCAAATTTTTTATAACCATCATCGTTTAATTGAGAACCATCAATGGTAAAATCAGAACTGGGATTATCCATCCAAGCTTTCGACGGCGAAAACGCATCAATAAAATGAACGCCATTTTTCATTGCCACTTGTTTCATGGCATCTTTATACAGTTGCAAATTTTGGTTTTCGATCTTGCCATTAGGAAGATCTAATTTAGAAGACAAATCTTCAAATGCAATGGGAGAAACAATAGCCAGCTGTGGTGTAGATTGGCCATTGTATTTTTGTGTTAGTGTATGTTTTATAAAAGCATCTAATTCTGCTTTGTAATTTTCAAGTCCTGCTGCTCCTTGAAAAGATTCATCAAAACCAAACATTGCAATTATAATATCTGCTTTGTGATTTGAAATCCATGTATCGGGATATTCTAAAAAACCTTCTGTATGAGGGTTGTTCGCTAATTCTGTTTGAAATTTTTCGGCTCCCGGAAAAGCCCATGGAGTAGGACGAGCCGAGTGGGGCCTAAATCCTGGCGTGTTACCACCATCACACATATTTCTAACATATAATAAACTTTCGGGGTATCTCAGTTGAAGTTCAGTTTCAAAATAACCAAAGTTCATCATTCGAGAACCTAAATTATTACCTACTAAAATAATATGTGCGCCTTTTTTTATTTTTAGTTTTGAAGGAGTGGTATCGGTAAACGCAAATAATGCTAGCAATACAACACCAACGGAAATGAATATAATATTGTTTAGGTTAAAACTTTTTTTTGTATTCATTTTATTGAGTTGTTGGTTGTTGAAATTTATTTTTTTTATAAGGCAAGATCTGGATTGCGCGGACCAAAATGTTTTAGCATGACAATAGGATCGGTGTCTGATGTATTGATAATTTTTACGCCTTCTTTTGCTGCGGCTTCACTAATAAAAAATTCATCATTGGTTAATTGACCATACCTAATTAATGCAGGCGTTTCAATATCCCAAACGCCCATCTTTCCATGACCTTGCATTACAATAATACCATAAGCAGCACTATCAGTAATGGTTACAGTTTGTCCTGGAAAAACAGTAAGTTCCTTTGCGCTAAAATCGTGTGACTTATAGCAAATCCAATTTTCAATGTATCCTGCTGCTTTCATTTTATTTACATCATGCACAGGCTTAGGTGCCATAAAACGATTTTCCATTGTGTTAGGATCTACATTTAAATCCCAATCCAATACATCTAATAAAGCATCGTAATCGCCAATACTTTCTTTAGGTGTTCCGTTCCATAATAATTCATCCGGAATAATTGCTTCGTTTACCAAAGATTGATACATGGCAAAAACATCAGATGCTTTTTGAGGCTCATAAGTACACATACTTCCGGGTGCGTGCAATAATCCAGGAGGCACATCCCATCCAGTACCTGGTTCTAGTTTATATGCTTGTGAGAAGTTGGTAATTTTATTATCGCCTTTTGAAAAGTTAACCAAGCACTCTTTAATTTGTTCTTTAGTAGTGCCTGGAGAAATACCAATAAAAGTATAAGGGAAATCACCGCCATGATTATTTAGTTGCGGTGGAAAATAATAGGCTTCTGGTTTTCCTTTTTGACCAATAAGCGCTGCTTTTTCATCGTTGTGGTGCACATGATGCGGAAGGGGTCCCATGTTATCAAAAAATTTTGAATACATTGGCCAGCTATTATATTCATTCCATAAGCGATCGCCAATAATTTCGCCTTTTAATTCATCAATTGCATCCTTTAATAAAATTTGGTGGATGGTCGTTCCATCATTATACACAACGGGGCTCAATCCTTCGTTCTCGCCAGTGAGCGGTCCGTTTTTTGCAGGCGTAGTAGAAGATAACCAGCGCTCGTCAATACCGCCACGCACACCTCCTAAAACATAATAATCATCGGGATGCAATTTTATGCGGCGACCAGGTACACAAAATGATCTAGGCACCCAAGTAGGTGCTAATCTTAAAATTCCTTTGCCTTGTTCGAGTGCTTTTTGTGCGATGCTTTTATTTTCCATATTAAAATTGATGGGTTGATTTATTAAATTGTTGTTTCTTGAATTATTTTTTTAATAGCTTCTTGATTATTTAAAATATCAATTTCTAAATCATAGGAGCGTGTTTCGCCTGGTGCAATAAAAATTAGCGAATTCTCGGCGCGTGCCTTAGACTGACCAATTGGTGGATGGGTTCCTGGTTCAATGCCCATAACGTATTCGCCTTTTGACCAGTGTTGCCAATTGGTTAGCCAAGGCAATTGTTTTTTAGGAAATTTTAATACTGCCGCAAGCCCTATTTTTTTATTTTCAATGCCACATATACAAATGCCATCATTATTTGGTGCGATGTCAATAAAAAAAACATCTTGTCCAGGGCCATTGTGTTTTTCGCTAACTGCAGGACAAGTTTTTATTGCTTCACCATTACAAAAAAATTGAGCGCCCTCATCTGCAAGCGGCCAACCAAAATTGCAATGGTATAATAACATGTGTGGTGCCGATTCATTTCCGCGATTGATAATTTCATCGTGAATATGAATAGTGGAACTTCCTAATTTGGCAGATATGGTTCTTTTTAATTCGAGACTTGGACCAAAAATTTGTGTTTGTTTAATAATGCCTGTAATACTCATTGTAAAAATTCCCCGCGCAGGATCGGGTTGAATAATAGAAACTATTTCGGCAGGAATATTACTAATCAATCCATGTAAACCGCGCACACCATAATCATCCTGTTCGGGGCCACCAACATGCGAGAGGCCGCATGTTGTGATTAGTCCGCCGCCAAATGTTCTTAACCAATCGGTGCCTGCGTGAGAAAAGGGTTGTGGCGCAACAACACCTGGATGATTAAGCCAAGTTAAACTGTGTTGATTAAAAAAAGCATCCGCAATATCCATTGCTCTATCTATAACCACTTTAAATCGAAGTCCGGTTCCTGTATTGATCCAAGCAATGCGCACGCCTTTACCAGGCCCGTTATCTAAAACGGATGTTTCAATGCCGCCCACTTGTGCAACATTAGAAACTTTATCACTCCATATGGCGCTGGTTGATGACATCTTTTTTAATTCGTTTTTTTAGTATAAATCGGGTGATTTTTATTTCCACCAGATTTTAAATAAGCAATAAGGTCACTTAGTTCTTCGCTATTTAAACCATTAATCAAACCAGGAAGCATAGGAGAGGAATCAGAAACCCGAGTACGTGCTACTTCTTTTTTTGCAAGCGATCTTACAACACTAGTAGCAAATGGATTTTGAGAAATATAATAATTACTATTATCCTGGCGAATAACTCTACCCAAAATTGATCCTCCTTTTTTCAGAAAGAAAATGGTAGAACCAAATTGGTCTGAAATAGTTTTGCTAGGCTCAATGATAGACTCCAATATATCTTTGGTGCTAAACCTACTACCTAATTGTGTAAGGTCAGGACCTGCAATACCACCTTCTCCTTTCATTTGATGACAAGAGGCACAAAGTGTTGCTGTGAACATCGCTTTTCCGCGTGTGAAGCTTCTTACAGTAGTGCTAGAATCTACTACGTTTACTGCTTGTGTTACTTTCCAATTTTTTCCTGGACCTTTTGGCATTATAGTACCAACGGGTACCCCCGATCTAGAAATAGACACAACCGAATCCCCAGAAATTTTATTAAAATAATCAAACTGGTCTTTGGGTGCATTTGCTAGTGCAGTTTTGCGTGCACTATTTATAAATCCAACAAAACTAACACCACCCCTATAACTAAAGGCTTTATAAAACCATTGAAAATACTTTTTTTGTAATTCGGGCGTCCAACCATTTTTTGCTTGGCTTAACACATTCGCATACCAAGTTTGTTGTGAAGGTGGAATTCTGGCAAGCATCGCCGCAATATCCATTCCGTATTGTGGGTTACGTAAAATTAAATCAGAAGATTCTGAAATTGATTTTTGTATAGGCGCCTCATCTTTTGCAGTTACCAATAATGCCATTGTTTTTTCAACCGATTTTGGTGCATCGATATACACCATCATTTTACTTAATTCTCTATTAAGGCTATTTGTTTTAGCAGGATAATAAGGATTTAAAAAAGTGGCTACTTCTTTTTTAATTTCCGCAGAAGGCTGACCTAGGCGAATAAAAATTAATTCTATAGCACGAAGTAAATCGAGTTGTTGTGACTCAGAAAGTTTTGAAAAATCAACTTTGGTTAATTGACTAACCACCGCAGTTCCAGAACCAACAGTTCCTTTATGCGCAAGGGCAATGGCTGCTTGGGTTAATGCAATTGGGTCTTTTTCGGCAAGTAATTTATTGTACCACTCTTCTACAGGCTGGTTTTCAATAGCAACCCTTGCTGCATATCTAATATATCGATCGGTGTTTTTTAAATTGGGCCAAGAAAAATCAACAGCGGCGGAGTTTTTAGTGCCATGAAAAGCTTCTAATTGACGGCGTGTTTTTATTGCGCTAGTTACTTCGGCAACAGGAAGATTATCATTACTTAAAGTATTGTCTCCATAATATACGCGGTATAAATCAGACTCAAGTCTACGACCACCTGTTAAAAAGTACAAAGCACCATCTGGCCCAATTGTGCCATCTGTTAATGGAAGTGGTGCGCCCGAAATAAATTCTTCTCCAGTGGTTTTATATGAGGCACCATCAGGTTCATTATATATTGCATAAATAATTCCAAAACTCCAATCAAAAGCAAACATTGCTTTTCTATATTTTTTTGGAAAGCGCGCGTTACCTCCATAAATCAAATTTGTAGGAGAGCCTTGTCCTACATTAATTACAGCAGGAAGGTTGTCGGGATATTTAGGAGACCACTTATCTGTACCGGGTCTCCATCCAAACTCTGCACCACTTGTTACATGAACAATTCTAGTAGGGCGATACCAAGGTGTGCCAAAATCCCATTCCATATCAGAATCATATGCAAATAATTCGCCCTGATCATTAAACGCTAAATCAAAAGGGTTTCTAAAACCAGAAGCAATTAATTCCCAATTAGCACCCGTGGAATCTAGGTGTGCAATCCAACCGCCATGTGTTTGCACGGTATTGTCGTGTCCGTTAGGATCTTTAATTAGAGGAAATAAATTATCTAATTTACTTTCTGGATAATTACGATAAGAATTTAGTTTTGGAATTTTTGTAAAGTTTCCTGCTACCACATAAATAGATTGTTTATCGGGCGACAGTATCACGCTGTGTGGGCCATGTTCGCCCTCACCTTCAAGCGCTTTTATTAAGGTTACTTTATCAAATTGATCATCTCCATCGGTGTCTTGAAGTCTGTATAAACCACTTCCTCTTTTAAATTTTTCATTAGAGTTGTTATTAATCATAACATACAAACTATTAAAAGCCCATAGTAAGCCATGTGCATGACCCATGGTAACGGGGTTCTTAGTAGAAGCGCTATCTGTTGTAATTTTTAGTTCTTCAATCTTTACTTTAGTGATAGTATCTCCTATTTTAGGAACAATTAGTCGATATAAGGAACCATATTGGTCAGAAGCAATAATGCGTCCTTTATTATCAAAAGCCATTGAAACCCAAGAGCCTTCTCCTTTTTCAGAAGGACCATACAGGCGTTCTGCATGAAAACCCTCTGGAAGTTTCAAGTTGGTTATTTTAGGGTCTTTGGGATCTTGAAAAAAAGCTCTTTTGGTTTCAGTAAAAGAAATTAATACCACCATCAAAAGAATGGTGCTTAATAAAATTTTAATTTTGTTGCGATTTTTATTCATTTTTTCAGTTTAATGCTCAGTAAAAGCAATGCAATTGTTAATAAGGAAAAATAAGCTTTATGAATCAAATAAAAAAGGGGAAACGGAGATATTTTTTGAATTTCTTGTAACCAACCTAGCTCGGTTACTTTGTTTTATAGACAGTATCCCAATGATATTTTGTTTCTAAGATTACAAAATCCACGTACTTATTACCCCAAATACAAATAAGTTGGTATTTATTATTTATTTATATAAGACCACTTTTGTGTTATTATTTATGAACTCTTGCATTCAGTTGCGTTTTTAGACCTTTTAAGGTTTCAGTCAACTTAATTCGTTTGTTTTTCATCTTCTGAAATTTTTAAAATAATACATCTATAATTATGCTTCCGTCTTTTAGTGTATTAAAAAAGAATCTAAAGAATAATGTAGATTCTTTTAAAGTTATCAAAATTGCAATTCTCGCTGATACAGCCTCTCAATTAGTCACTCAAGCTATAAAAGGATATGGCATTGAAAACAAAGTCAATTTTGAAATTTTTGAAGCCGACTATAATCAAATTGATCATCAGATTTTCGATCCTACGTCTGAACTATATGAATTTGCACCCGATTTTTTGATTATCCTTAAGAGTACGGAACATCTTACAAAATATTTTTATACACTTGATAGAGATAAAAAAGAAAATTTTGCGGCTACCCAGATTGAATATATTGATGCACTTTATCAAACAATTTCTCAAAAATTAAATTGCTATATATTAATAACCAACTTTATTGAATTAAACGATTCTGTTTTTGGTAATTATGCATCTAAAGTAGTTTCTTCATTTTCTTACCAAATCAAAAGGCTTAATCTTAATTTAATGGATTATTGCCAAAATAGAAATAAAGTTTACATCATTGATGTTGATTCTCAAATCACGCAATTGGGTTATCGACAGACCTTCGATCCAAAGATGTACTTCATTGCTGATATGGTTTTTAATATTGACTTTTTGCCTTATTTGGCAAAAAATATATATGATGTTATCCTTGCAATTTCAGGCAACTTTAAAAAGTGTATTATACTAGATCTAGATAACACTCTTTGGGGAGGTATAATTGGAGATGATGGTATTGATGGTATTGAAATTGGCAACCTTGGGAATGGTAAGATCTTTTCAGAACTTCAGTTATGGGTAAAGCAGCTTAAACAAAGAGGTATAATTATTGCTATATGTAGCAAAAACACCGAGGAGATTGCACTTGAGCCCTTTAAAACTCACCCAGAAATGGTGTTGCGTTTAGAAGATATTGCCATTTTTGTTGCAAATTGGAAGAACAAAGCCGATAATATTCGATTTATTCAGAGTGTTCTAAATATCGGTATGGACTCAATGGTTTTTATTGACGATAATCCCTTTGAGCGCGAACTAGTTAAAAAAGAGATTCCTGAAATAACTGTTCCTTCGCTTCCAGAAGACGCTGCAGAATATTTAATTTTCCTAAAATCATTAAACCTTTTCGAAACGGCATCATTTACGCTAGATGATGAATATCGTACGGTGAAATATCAAAAGGAAGCAGAGCGAAGTTTTTTACAAAACAGCTTTGCCAATATGGATGATTTTTTAGCAAATTTAGAAATGGTATCTGAAGTCAAACCGTTTTTAGGTTTTAATATACCAAGAGTATCTCAACTCTCGCAACGTTCTAACCAATTTAATCTGCGTACAATTAGATATTCTGAACAAGAATTAATTGAAATTTCTACAGACTCGAATTATTACACCTTTTCATTTTCGCTTGTAGATAAATATGGAGACAATGGACTTATTGCTTTTGTAATTCTAAATAAAATTGATGAGTCAACTTTATTTATAGAAAACTGGGTAATGAGTTGTAGGGTACTTAAGCGTGGTATGGAAATATTTACTTTAGATTATGTTGTGAGTAATGCAAAATTAAATGGTTTCAATAAAATTATTGCAGAATATATTCCAACCAAAAAAAACACTTTGGTTAAAGAGCATTATTCATCTTTAGGGTTTGAGCTTTTGCCCAATAACCAATATGTTTTAGACCTAAATATATATAAATTAGGCACCCAAAATTTTATCACCCGCATTTAAAAAAATATCATGGACAAAAAAGAAATACTAATTAAGATTAATGAAATATTTAAAAATATTTTAGATAATGAAGCCCTTACTATTTATGAAAATACAATAGCATCTGATGTAGAAGATTGGGATTCACTGAATCATATTCAAATTATTGTTGCTATTGAAAAGACATTTAAAATTAGATTCACTACCAACGAAATTCACCACTTTAAAAATGTTGGAGAATTGTTGGTGGCAATAGAAAGTAAATTAGCTTAAGTAAAACTTTTATTCTTTTAAAAATGCTTTTTAATTCAATTGAATTTTTATTTTTTTTCCCAATAGTAACTGTGCTATTCTTTATTTTACCTCATCGTTTTAGGTGGCAGTTATTACTTGGCGCATCCTGTTTTTTTTACATGTTTTTCAAGCCAGAGTATATTCTTATACTCGCGGCTACAATTGTAGTAGATTATTTTGCAGGCATACTGATTGATGAGGCTCCTACGGAAAAATTAAAAAAGAAGTATTTACTAATTAGTTTAGTGGCTAATATTGGAGTACTTGCGGTATTTAAATATTTTAATTTTATAAACAATAATGTAACTGGTTTGGCTTATGTTTTTGGGTTTCATAATCCAATTCCTGCATTGAACATGTTATTGCCAATTGGATTGTCTTTTCATACTTTTCAGGCAATGAGTTATACGCTCGAAATATCACGTGGCAATTATAAAGCAGAAAAGCATTTTGGAATTTATGCGTTATACGTAATGTTTTATCCACAATTAGTTGCTGGACCAATTGAAAGGCCACAAAATATTATATACCAGTTTTATGAGGAAAAAAAGTTTTACTATGATTGTGTAATGAGTGGCCTTCGTTTGATGCTATGGGGGTTTTTAAAAAAAATAGTAATTGCAGATAACTTAACAACCTACACTGACGGAGTTTTCAACAATCTGCACACACAGACATCTATAGCAATAGTTATTTCAATATTTTTCTTTGCATTTCAAATCTTTTGTGATTTTTCGGCATATACAGATATTGCACGTGGGGCTGCACGAGTAATGGGATATGAGCTAATTAAAAATTTTAATTATCCATTTCGAAGTAGAAGTGTAACAGAATTTTGGAGACGTTGGCATATGTCATTAACCAGCTGGTTTAACGATTATTTGTTTACGCCTTTAGTTATTAAAAATCGACGATCAATTTCTTTTGGAATCATTTTTGCATTAATGATAACTTTCTCTTTAAGTGGTTTGTGGCATGGCGCAGCTTGGACATATGTGAGCTTTGGCGTTATGCATGGATTTGCAACCAGCTATGAATTTATTACAAAAAAATGGCGATCTAGGTTATCAAAAAAAATAAACCCTTTCATTTATAATCATATTAGTCAATTACTAACTTTCTTATTTGCGTGTTTTACATGGATATTTTTTCGGGCAAATACTATGGATGATGCTTTTTATATTGTATCTCGTATTCCGGGGATATTTAATGAAATTAACCATTGGTCAATTACCAGGTCTAAACCTATTTTTGATGAAAGTATGTCAAATCTAGGTCATATTTATTGTTTTATGTTTATAATAGTTCTTGAAGGCATTCACTATTTAGATAATCATTACCAGATATTTCATCTTGTACTTAAGCAAAATAAATTTATTCGCTGGACAGTTTATTATTCTATGATGCTGATTATAATTTTCTTTGCTTCGGCAACTTCACATAGGTTTATTTATTTCCAATTTTAAAATATGAAGAAGCTAATAATTAAAATTTTATTGTTTGTTTTTCTTTTGTACATCCCATTATATTTTTTACAAAACATTGTTGATAAAGGCTTGCGCAAATATCGAGAAGAAGAGTATAGTGTTTGGAATGATATATTTCAAGGTAATATTAATGCAGAACTAATTATTATAGGTGCCTCACGTTCTTTTGTTAATATATCTCCATTACTTCTTGATTCAACGCTACATCAAAAAGCATATAATCTTGGAATTGATGGTGGCGATTTTAATTTGGCTTATACTCGCTTAAAAGTATATTTATCCAAAAATAAAAAACCTAAAACAATAATTTATTCAATTTCTACACTAGATCTTCAGAGAAGTAGTGGATTTTATAATATGGAACAGTTCATACCGTATTTGAACGATACAATTATAAGAAATGGTATTGAGGGCTATGAAAATGGTTTTAAAAAGTTTGATTATTTTATACCAGCAATGAAATATCGTTCATATCCAAAATATTACTCAATTGGAGTTAAATTACATTATGGAGCTAGCGTAAATATTGAAGATGGACATAAACGTGTAAACGGGTATCAAGCAAGACCTCGTATTTGGGATAGTAGTTTTCTTACATTCAAATCCTCAGGTAAAAAGTTTAATATAAAACCGGAATTTATTTTTATTAAACAATTTTATGAATTAATAGACCTTTGTAAAAAACAAAATATTAAGCTGTATTTCGTTTTTTCGCCAGAATACAAAAACGTGCAGCCAATGTTTGTTAACCGAGATTCTATTTTTGCCATCTATTCTACTGCTGCTAGACTAAATAATATACCATTCTTTAATTATTCAAATGATAGCATTTCATACAACACTAAATATTTTTATAACTCCGAACACTTAAATCAATTTGGCTCAGAAATATTTACTCGTAAATTGGCAATGGATATTAAAAACAGTAGTTTAACCTATATTCATTAAACTAATTTATTTTCTGAATTTTAGCGATAATTATTTGGATGTTTTACAATAATGCAATAAAAACTTAGGCATTAAAAATATGAAACACAGGTTTGAAGTTTTAGATATTTTCAGAGGTATTTTTGCAAGTTTTATATTTTGTTATCATTTAAGCCCATTTGCAAATACCCCTCTTATTAATAATGAGTTTTTTAAGAACTTAGATTTATTTGTTGATTTTTTCTTTGTACTTAGTGGATTTGTTATTTCTTACAGATACCAATCAATTGCTTCGGCGAATGAATTAAAAACCTTTTTTAAGAAAAGGCTACTTCGACTTTATCCACTACATTTCATTTTGTTATTTATTTTTGTAGGAATTGAACTAGTTAAACATTATTTTGAAGGACATGTTCAAATTAATCAACTCAATAATCTGAATAATAACTGGACAAGCTTTTTTTCTTCATTATTCTTATTGAATTCAGTAAAGCTACCTGGTGTTAATGATGTAAGCTGGAATATACCTAGTTGGTCTATAAGCGCTGAAACTATTGCCTATATTGTATTTGGAGGGACTGTTATTAGTATTAATAAATTATTTTTAATTTGTATATTTTTTTATAATAGTAATTTCAGTTATATCATTAGTTTTAATAACTGGAAACTTTAAGCTAACGCTTACTTATGATTTTGGTTTTTTGAGAGGTATTTTAGGATTTTTCACAGGAGTCATTTGCTTTAATGTTTTTATTTATTTTAAAAGTACATTTCAAGACATCCCTTCTAAAATATTTAGTTTAATAGAATCACTTTTAATTATTTTGATGATTATTATGATCTGTGAAGGGTCTATTTTAAAAGAATATGGATATTTATATGAGATATTTTTCTTTATTTCTATTTTTATTTTTGCATTTGAAAAAGGAGTTATCTCAACTTATATAAAGAAGCCCATAATCTTACATAAAATAGGTTCGTATTCCTATTCAATATATATGTTACATACACTTTTCATCAGCATTTTTAATATTGTTTTTATACGGCTGTTAAAATTTCCTCCCTCAGCATATAGTTATCTAATCATTTTGAATTACTATATTATTTACAAGGCTTCACAGTGGAGTTTTAAAAATATTGAAATGAAGTTTAGTTTTAAAGCAACTAAAAAATCATAAATTTTATATTAAGTTCTTCCTAGAGCAAAGCCGTCGCAGCATTATGATCGGGGATACCACTAACACCGCCGCCACTAGGTCAATTTATATCGACTTTCCACTTTCTACAGAGCGTATGGTAAAAGATTTTTATTTTGAAAGTAAGTAGATCTAAATTTTACTTGCCCACCATACCCAAATAATTAAAATGGGCTGCCCTACAAATAGGCGTACGCAGGATAATAATGGCGTAATGCTGAATGACCCTAGCATAAAATATCCTTTTTGAATAAAATAAATATGCGATGGGATAAAAGCAATTAACATAATAATAATGCCCTTTGCAGCTAATGATCGAGTTGCTGTAGGTATTAATAGTAGTGCTAATATTATTTCAACTATACCAGATAATATATTTATCTCTTTGGCCCAGGCAGCTAAGTAAGGCGGTATAATAGGTAGATAAAAAGAAGGGGTGGCAAAGTGATTATACCCTGCAAAAAGGTAAAAGACGATTAAAAAAAAGAAGAGTGTTTGTTTAATAATTTTTATTTGCATCCCTGGTAGTATATAAAATTTACTTACAAAAAAATTGGTTACTGCGTTATAAACAACACACTAAATAAAATTTAATTATTTTAAATAAAGCTTGAATTTAATTTGAATTTCATTCTCGGCTTTCACAAATAATAAAGAGGGTCGTTTGACTTTAAAATCTTCCAACAGAATAGGAAACATTCCTTCAAAAAATACCTTACCTTCTTTATCAATTTGCTTAGCATTAAAAGAAATTTGTTTGGTAACTCCATGAAATTGCAGCTGACCGTTAACCAATAAATCGTTTTGGTTGTATACAATACTTGTACTATTAAAAATGATATTGGGATAAGTAAGGGCCTCGAGCACTTCAATCATATGACTATCTCTATTAGACAATCCGCTATTGAAACTACTCACTTTGGTTGAAATAGCAATTTTAGTGATTTTATTAGTTGGACTTGCATTTTCCCAATTTGCTTGAACTTTTAATATATCAGAAACGCCATCCCATTCATGCAGCTTATGTCGCATATGATAGGTAATAGTACTTTTTTCTGCCAAGGGCTGTTGTATAGGTGCTAGATTATACAAAAAGGGGGATACGAATAGTAAAAAAAAAGTTAACATAGTAGATACTTTAAAATTTTATAACAATCATTGCGGTTGCCAAGCTAGCAAATGTAGTATAGGCAGCTGCCCTATGCCATGGCTTTAAGGAAACATCCTTTTCAATTCTATTGCCTAATATATTCGTAGCAATCATGCCAGTCAAATGAACCACAGCTAGCCATTTATGAATGCGCATTGAACTTAGTTTTTTATCACGATGAAAAACAGCAGGAGGTGTCAATAAACTATTAACAGCAGTAATCCCATAAATAAGATTTACAGCAGACCCTAAGTTTTCATGTAATTGTTTGACGTTGTAATCGCCCTTATACAATTGGCTTCCTACAATGCCTTGTGCAAGCATTGCTCCGAGTGTTAAAAAACCTCCTAGTTGATGAACTTGAAGCATTTTTCTTCTTATATTCAATTGAATGGTTCGCTCTTTAACCATATCTCCATTTCCAAATTTATTTTTCAATAAACCATGACTACCCCAAAGTATGGATTGGGTGAACAACATTTTCTGCGGCATTAATAAGCTGGAGTCAATTTCATTAATATCCATGTTATTTAGCTGAATGGTAGTATCATTTTGGGCGTATAACTGGTTGTTTATTAATAAGAAAAATAAAATTTGTAGGATGTAGCGCTTAAACATGATATGGGTTTTGAATACTCAAAATTACAACTATTAATATGCTTTTATTCAAACAAAAATTAAAAATATTTGGTTTTAGAAATAAGAAACTAGTAATAATGGAAAGAAAAGACTTTATCGAATAAGTTAGACTTACTGGTGCAGATATCCTAATTCTTAGATGCATGCAATCCTGCTCCAAAGACAACGCTAACCCAAGCAGTCCGAGTAACTCACCAAATACAGGTGGGGGCAGAACAGCAAATAAAAAAAAGAGACCCCTATTACTAGAGGTCTCAGTCGTATTATTTCCAAACTTAAAACATATTAATTACTTAAGATTTACAACATCTTTAGTATCATAAATAGGCCACTCGTAAGTAATTTTTCCGTCTTTATTAATACCAAATGAATTAAATACTATTACCTTACCTGCAACTCCTTTTTTAGATTTCCAAGACATTTCCACCCAACTATGTCCATATTTATTACCATCAGGCATCGTAACTACTTCATAAATGGACCCCCCTATTGTAAGATTACCATCAATTAATTCTCTTTGTTTTTTAAATACTTCAATAATTACTGGAATTGTTACACCTACTGTTGTATCAGTATTAGATGGCCAAATATTATGATACGATTTTGCATTATCGGCATAATTAGAAGCTGCAGTAACCCAATCTCCATTGGCAAAAGCTGTAGTACCTTTTTTAAGCATATCAACATCCGGTCCAGTTGTTGTTACTGAGCCTGTTGTTTCAGTTTTTGCTTCAGTTTTT
>JAPLEL010000100.1 GCA_026391415.1 Bacteroidota bacterium | reverse complement strand
TAATAACATTTGCGGTACTAGTGTTTTTAACATCCAACATGTATTTAATAGGCCCGTTTGCTGTATGAATAGACAGTGTATAATTTCCCTTCACATCAAACCAAGCATCTTCTTTAACACCATATTTATTACCATCTACCCAGTTTTGTAATAAAGTTGTTTTTTCTGAGAAGATAGGACCCGAACTAATTATAAAGTTGGCGCGCTTTCCGGTTTCAATACTTCCAACAGCATCGTAAATTCCTAAAACGGTTGCGGGTGTTTTGGTTAATGCTTCTAATGCACGCGTTTCAGATAAGCCCATTTCAATAGCTTTTCTCAAATTCGTCATAAACGTGTTTAGGGCTTTAGAATCAGCGGTAGTTAAACAAAAAGGAATACCTGCTTTTTCCATTGCGCCAGCATTTGTTGGAGCGAGTTCCCAGTGTTTCATATCTGCTAAAGAAACAGAACGTGCATCACTAGGATCTTCTACGTCCATTGCTTGCGGAAAATTTAATCCAATAATATAAATGGCTTTGGTTGCCGCAATTTCTTTTACGCGTTGGTATTCGTTGCCACCGCCTTTAATTATATATTGTACTCCAAATTCTTTACCAATACGATCGGCTCTTAGGTCAGACCATTTATCGTCGGCTTCAAAAATTTGTGGAAGGCTTTTGTTATTGTTGATAGCTTGTAGTGATAGATTCAAGCCTTCTTTACTTGGTTTTGTTTCATACCATTTAGCGTCTAGATAATTTTGACGCAACAATGCTATGCTACCCATTGCACTACTAGGATAAGATTGTGAGGAAGTTCCTTTACTAAATGAATAGTGTGCAGATGCTTTTTCTTTTACAACTACAAGGTTATCTTTTTCGCTAGCAAGTGTAACAACTACACCGGTTCCTCGCGCGATGCCATCTTTTAAGTGTGTAAGTACGGTTCCGAAACCAATATCGCGTAGACTTTTCGCTTTACCCTCTTCGGCATTAAACAATTTTGCTGCATCAGTTTCTGGGTGAATGGCTTGGTTCCAACCATAAGCACCTTTGTTGTTTGAGGTTAACTGTGCTGGCGCATTGAAGTTAAAGCCGCCGCGCTCTCTTATTGGAGTAGCCACACCATAATCACTATAAATATCAATAAAGGAAGGATAAATATATTTTCCATTACAATCAATTACCACAGCCTCTTTTGGTATAGCTGTCCCGGATTCGCCAACGGTAATTATTTTTCCTTCTTTAATTATTAGAACGCCGTTTGTAATAGTGTTTTGAGCATCTTTTACAATTTTAGCATTGGTAAAAGCATAACAGCCGTTTCTTTTATCGGCTACACCATTTACCGGAAAGGATTCTTGGGCATGTATTAGGGACGACAATAATAGTCCTAGTACAAGGAATTTAATTTTACGCATAAGATAGATTTGTTTTCTCAAAACTTAAATCTACTTATTTATTGAACTCCTTAAAAAAATTTGTTTTAAAAAAGGATGGGCGGTTGAATAATTTTTTATTTATTATTAGTTTTTTCTACGCCATTAATAAACGCAATTACGCCGTTCATGAAAACTTGTTGGTCATCCCACATGGATAAATGACTTCCGTTTGGACAATATAAATAAGAGCCATGTTGTACTTGTGTGCTCATCCATTTCATGTGTTCTGGATCCATGGTATCGAATTTGGCGCCAACAGTAAGTGTTGGAACAGAAATTTTTGGCAAGTCTTTTTTAATATCCCAAGGTAACAATCGTCCACCCACTTTAAATTCACTAGGCCCTTGCATCATCACATAAATTTCTTCGTTTACGTGTTTGAAACTTCTGTTAACAGGATCTGGAAATTCTGGTAAACGACAAAGGTGTTTGGTATAATATTCCGAAAAAACTAGCTGCTGATAGGTTGGATCTTTAAATTGATTTTTCGCCTCATATTGTTGTAGTGAATCAACAAGTGATGCGCGCATATCTTTTCTTAAAACAGCATTGTATTTTGCATAATCAGGAATACTCGCCATCATATTACAAACAATTAATCCTTTTAAGTTTTGTTGGTATTTCAATGCATATTCCATGGCTAAAAGCCCGCCCCATGAATTTCCTAATAAGTAAAAATTATCTTTATTTAATTTCAATGCAACCCTTACTTGTTCAACTTCTTCAACAAATCTTGCAGTGGTCCAAAGGCTACTATCTTTTGGCTGGTCGCTATAATATGAGCCCAGTTGATCGTACTCATACATTTCAAATCCTACAGCAGGAAAAAAACTTTCAAAACATTCCATATACTCGTGCGTCATTGCTGGACCGCCGTGTAATAACAAAACTTTTACTGTTGGATTGTTTCCAATTCTTTTTGTCCAAACTTTAAATTTTCCAACAGGGGTATTGATGTCAATTAATTTGATACCCGCAATCTGAACTCCTGAATCCACTGCTGCATAATAGTTAGAGGCAATATTGTTCTTTTGTTGCTCATTTTTGCAAGCACTAAATGTTATTAAAAATGTTATTAAGCAAATAACAAATAATGTGTGCATTTTTTGTTGTGGGATTGTAATGAACATATAATTATCGTTTTATAAATTGAATATGAATAAAAAAATATTTTTGAATTATCTACCCATGTATACCATTAATATTTGAACATCACTTGGGTTTACCCCACTTATTCTACTTGCTTGTCCTAGTGTTCTTGGTTTAATTTTTTTGAATTTTTGTCTTGCCTCGTTAGACACCGCAGATATAATATCGTAATTAAAATTATCAGGAATAATTAAATTTTCCATCAAACTCATTTTGTTTACGAGTTCGTTTTCTTTTTCAATATATCGTTCGTATTTTATTTGTATTTCTGCTTGTTCAATGTCATCGTTGGTTACATGGCTAAATGCTTCTTGTAGAGCAGGAATTTCGTTTTTCATTTCTGTCAACGAAATATTTGGGCGCAGTAAAAGTCTTGCGGCTTTTTGTTTTTCTGTAATAATTGCAGAACCAACTTTTGTAAAATAAGGGTTGATATCTTCAGGAGATATGCTAAATTCTAATAATATGTCTTTTACTGATTTTACCTGTTTTTTTTTCTCCGAAACCTTTTGCATTCTTTCGGCAGAAGCTAGTCCGAGATTGAAACTTCTTTCGGTTAATCGAATGTCGGCATTGTCTTGACGAAGCAGGGTTCTAAACTCAGCACGGCTCGTAAACATTCTATAAGGCTCGTCGGTTCCTTTGCTAATTAAGTCGTCTATTAACACACCAATATATGCTTCGCTCCTTTTTAATACAAATGGCTCAAGACCTCTTGTTTTTTGGTGCGCATTGATACCAGCCATTAATCCTTGACATGCCGCTTCTTCGTAACCGGTTGTTCCGTTAATTTGTCCGGCAAAAAACAGATTAGGTAATCCCTTAGTTTCTAAGGAATACTGCAATTGCGTTGGAGGAAAATAATCGTATTCAATAGCGTATCCAGGCCTAAATATTCTACAGTTTTCAAACCCCGGAATCAATCTAAGTGCTTGATGCTGAACCTCTTCGGGTAAAGAGGTTGAGAAGCCATTCACATAAATTTCTACTGTATTCCAACCCTCGGGTTCTACAAATATTTGGTGTCGGTCTCTGTCGGCAAAGCGATTGATTTTGTCTTCAATACTTGGGCAATACCTCGGACCAACGCCCTCAATTCTGCCCTGGTACATGGGGCTTCGGTCGAAACCTGTTTTTAAAATATCGTGAACCTCTGTGTTTGTGTAAGTAATAAAGCAACTACGCTGGTTGCTTGGTTTAACCCGCTCAACGTTTAAATAAGAAAAGCCTACAATCTCATCGTCGCCTTTTTGCTCTTCCATTTTACTATAGTCTAGGCTACGACCGTCAACCCTAGGAGGTGTTCCTGTTTTTAATCGATCACTCTCAAAACCCAGTGACACCAATTGTTCGGTGATTCCGGTAGCCGCTTTTTCTGCTACTCGCCCACCACCAAACCGCTTTTCACCAATATGAATGATTCCATTTAGGAAAGTCCCACTAGTAACTACCACCGCTTTCGAATGAATTTCGTGACCCATTCCTGTTACCACACCACAGGCTTTGTTGTCTTTAATTAATATAGACTGCACCATGTCTTGATAGAAATCTACGTTTGGCGTTTGTTCTAACATTTCTCGCCACTTAGCCGCAAACAACATTCGGTCACTTTGTGCCCTTGGGCTCCACATTGCAGGACCCTTACTCCTGTTTAACATCCTAAATTGAATGGTACTTAGGTCGGTCACAATTCCGCTATATCCACCAAGCGCATCAATTTCTCTAACTATTTGACCTTTAGCAATTCCGCCCATGGCCGGATTACAGCTCATTTGAGCAATGGTTTGCATATTCATGGTCACCAACAAAACCTTACTACCCAAGTTTGCGGCAGCCGCTGCTGCTTCACAACCGGCGTGTCCGGCACCTACTACTATCACATCATAATTTGGAAACATAGGGCAAAGATACTTACGAGATGAATTAACCTGTTTTTTAAATATTCAAGGCTATTAAGAACGATTTAACCCTTGGGTTTAGTATAAACAGGTTGTTCCACGTGGAACATTTAGTTAAACTCGTTTTGGATGGGATGCCTCTTTGGTTGGTTGGGCTGTGTTTGAATATCGAGGTGTTCCACGTGGAACATTCGGTCAAACGTGTTTCGGAAGAACCTCTGCTTTGTTTGTTTTGGGGTGGCCCGGAAGTTGGGATGTTCCACGTGGAACATTAACCCTTAATGGTTTTGAGGTATCGCGCTAAATAATAGTCTTCTTTGCTGCGCATCATGGCAATATCTGCCTTGGTTTTGTCTTTATAACCACACAAATGCAGTGCGCCATGAAAAATCACCCGAAGCATTTCGTTGGAATAACTGGTTTTTAGTTGAACCGCATTGTCTTTTACCCGATCTATACTGATGTAAATCTCCCCAATTAGCTGTTTTGGCTGCTCAGATAGGTTAAAGCTGATAATATCTGTATAGTAATCGTGTTGTAAAAAGGTATTGTTGATGTTTAGTAAAAACGCATCGGAGCAAAAAACATACACCAAACTTTCAAGGCCCCGCTTCTCTTTTACAAAAATCCCATCCACAAAATTTTTGAGTTGGGTTTTATTGGTAAACCGAAATGGTCGGTCGGCGGAAGTAAATTGGGTATTTGCCATAGTTGTGTTGCTTACTCCAAAATTCGTAACTATTTGCATGCGATGCTCATTACCTTTGCAAAATATACCAGTGAACTAGTAATAAATGAAAAGATTGTCGGAATTAGCCTCAGGTCAAAAAGCAGAGATCATGTCTTTTGAAAAAGACGAGATCTTTATTAAGCTAATGGAAATGGGTTGTGTACCAGGTGAAATTATTAAAGTAGAACAAAAAGCCCCAATGGGTGATCCTATTTCAATCTCTGTAGCTGGGTATCATTTAAGTTTACGCATCAGTGAAGCGCACAGTATTTTTGTAAAAGAACTACCCCATTAACCACCAATCCATTCTTTCAATGAATATTGGACTCTATTTTGGCTCGTTTAATCCTGTACATATTGGACACCTAATTATAGGGAACCATGTAGTAAGTCATACTGATATTCAACAAGTTTGGTTTGTGGTCTCTCCTCAAAATCCGCTGAAACCCTCTGGTGTATTGCTTAACGAGTACCATCGCCTGCACCTTGTTCAGTTGGGTGTAGAAGGAAACACGCAATTAAAGGCCGTAGATTTTGAGTTCAAACTACCGCGCCCTTCTTATACCATTGATACACTAACCTATCTCACAGAAAAATATCCGCAGCACCAGTTTTCTATTATAATGGGAAGTGATAGCTTTCAAAACCTACCACGCTGGAAAAATTTTGAATCCTTGGTTAAAGACTATTCTTTTATTATTTATGAACGACCAGGCTTTAAAATAGTGAACGACTATGGCGCAAAAATGCAAATATTAAAAGCGCCGCAACTAGAAATATCCGCCACCGAAATCCGCAATGCCATTAAAGAAGGCAGGTCTGTACGCTATTTATTGCCCGAAAAAGTGCTAGAAGAAATAGAAAGAACAGGCTATTATAAATAAAAAACATTGATTTATAGTTATATACATATTATAAACAAATCGTTTATAATGTTTCATCAATTATTTTTAATAGTATAAACAGCATTGAATAGTTTTAGGATACAAAATTATTTTATGCGTTTATCCATCCTTTTCTTTGCCATTATATTTAGTGGAATAGCCCAAGCACAATTAACGGTTGAAAAAATCATGCAAGATCCAAAGTGGATGGGCTCCTCTCCGTCTGGGGTGTTTTGGAGTGCAGATAGTAAATCGGTGTATTTTAATTGGAACCCAACGGGCGCCGTGGCTGATTCTTCGTACCAATTTTCTTTGAATGGCGGCCAAATAGACAAGGCCAATTATTTAGCCACACAAAAATCATCGGCAGTTTCTAATGGTACTTATAATAATAGCCACAGTTTAATGGCCTATGTGTATCGCGGCGATTTGTTTTTATTGGATTTAAAATCAAATAAAACCACGCGTATTACACAAACAGAAGACTACGAAAGCAATCCTCGTTTTGTAAACAATGATAATTGGTTGGTGTTTGCCAGAAGCCAAAATTTATATGCTTGGAATATTCAAACAGGAACGACCGAGCAAATAACTAATATAATTAAAGGCACAGAGTCGGCGCCAGCCGCTGCAAGCTTTACGGGAGGCAGCAGAGGCGGCGGAATGGGTCCCCGACAAGACGCAGGAGCACGACAAAGCCAGTCTGTTGGCGGACAAGACCAGTGGTTGCAACAAAACCAATTACAACTCTCCGAAGTGTTGCGCGATAGAAAAAATAAAAAAGAACAACGAGATGCATTTTTAAAAAGCAACAAAGAAACAGACACGTTAAAAACCATTAATATCGCCGATAAAAATTTACAAAATTTATCTATTAGCCCCGACGGACGTTATATTAGTTATCGTTTGTATCAAGCGCCCGCTCCTTCTAAAAACACTATTGTACCAGACTATTTAGCCGAAACAGGTTATACCACTGATTTACCCGGACGCACAAAAGTGGGCAATGCTTTAGGAAAATATGAAAGCTATTTATACGACAGAACAAAAGAAAAAGTATATCCCATTATTACCGATTCAATACCAGGAATTACAGATCAACCAGATTATGTAAAAGACTATCCGCAAAAATATGCAGGTAAAAAACCAATGCCTAGAAGTTTAATAATTGTAGGACCATATTGGAACGATGCGGGCACAGCTGCCGTAGTAGATATTCGATCGCAAGACAATAAAGATCGATGGATCATGCAAGTAGATGTAGCAACAGGAAAGCTTGCTTTATTAGACCGACAAAGAGACGAAGCTTGGATTGGTGGACCGGGTGTTGGTGGCGGCGGATATGGCGCTAATATTGGATGGGTAAATGATACTTGTATTTATTATCAAAGCGAAGCAAGTGGCTACTCGCATTTGTATGTTTATAATTTACGAACTGCCACCAAAAAAGCATTAACACAAGGAAAATATGAAGTTCAAAATTTGGTATTGAGTAGCAATAAAAAATATTTTTATTTATTATCGAACGAAGCGCATCCTGGTCAACAAAATTGGTATCGCATAAAAACAGACGGTACACAAAAAGAAAAAATAACCAATCAATTAGGTGGTTACGAAATAAGTTTATCGCCCGATGAAAAATGGATTGCATTTAGGTATTCGTATATTAATAAACCATGGGAATTATTTATTCAAGAAAATGAACCCGGAAAAAAACCAAAACAAATTACCGATAAAGCTGCTAGCGAAGAATTTAAAAAATATGCTTGGAGAGATACTAAAATAAAAACCATTGTAGCGCGCGATGGTCAAAATATTTATACCAGAATTTATGAACCAAAACCAGGCACAAAAAATAAAGCAGCAGTAATATTTGTACACGGTGCGGGTTATTTACAAAACGTACACTATTGGTGGAGTAGTTATTTTAGAGAACAAATGTTTAATAATTTATTGGCCGATAAAGGATACACCGTAATTGATATTGACTACCGCGCAAGTAGTGGATATGGAAGAGATTGGCGCACGGGTATTTATCGATTCATGGGCGGAAAAGATTTAGACGACGAAGTAGATGCCGCAAAATATTTGGTAAAAAATATGGGAATTGATTCGAACAAAATTGGTTTGTATGGTGGAAGTTATGGCGGCTTTATGACCTTGATGGCACTATTTACACAACCCAATGTATTTAAGGCTGGCGCAGCATTGCGGCCGGTTACCGATTGGGCGCATTACAACCATGGTTATACCTCTAATATTTTAAACGAACCAGTAAACGATAGTATTGCTTATGCAAAATCATCGCCCATTAATTTTGCTGGCGGATTAAAAAATCATTTATTAATTTGTCATGGCATGGTAGACGTGAATGTAAATTTTCAGGATGCCGTAAGATTATCTCAACGATTAATTGAATTAGGAAAAGATAATTGGGAGCTGGCAGTTTATCCGGTAGAAGACCATGGATTTGTAGAACCAAGTAGTTGGACTGATGAATACAAACGCATTTTAAAATTATTTGACACTTATTTGTTGCAATAAAAGCGAATTAAGAATTCCGGTTAGAAATATCCATTCGGCATTAGAAAATAAATAAGCGGCTCAAAATTTTGAGCCGCTTATTTATTTTAATCTATTCAAAGTATAGTATCAATTATCGATTCATACTCATTAAAAACTCTTCGTTGTTTTTTGTTCCGCGCATACGTTTTAGTAATTCGTTCATGGCTTCTTCGGGGTTCATATCGTTTAAGAACAAACGCAAAATATTCATGCGGCCCAATACTTCTTTGTCGAGCAATAAATCGTCTCTGCGAGTTGATGAACCAACCAAATCAATGGCAGGATAAATTCTTTTGTTGGCTAATTTTCTATCGAGTTGTAATTCCATATTACCAGTTCCCTTGAACTCTTCAAAAATAACTTCATCCATTTTACTACCTGTTTCAATTAAGGCAGTTGCTAATATGGTTAAGGATCCACCGTTTTCAATTTTACGTGCAGCACCAAAAAATTGTTTTGGTTTTAACAACGCATTTGCTTCCACACCACCCGATAAAACTTTACCAGAACTTGGAGCAACTGTATTGTGTGCACGCGCTAAACGTGTTATAGAATCTAATAAAATAACCACATCGTGTCCGCACTCTACTAAGCGTTTTGCTTTTTGTAAAGCAATAGCAGAAACTTTAACGTGCTTTTCGGCAGGTTCGTCGAAAGTTGAAGCAATTACTTCTGCTCTAACACTACGTTCCATATCGGTAACCTCCTCTGGGCGCTCGTCAATTAAAACAACCATCAAATAAATTTCTGGATGATTGGCTGCAATTGCGTTGGCTACTTCTTTCAACAACATGGTTTTACCCACTTTTGGTTGTGCCACAATAAGTCCACGCTGACCTTTACCGATTGGCGTAAAAATATCCATGATACGTGTGCTGTAATTATTAGAAGTAGTAAACAGGTTTAATTTTTCGAAAGGAAATAGCGGCGTTAAATAATCGAACGGAACGCGGTCGCGGACTTCGTCGGGTCTTTTGCCATTGATATTATCCACCTTTAATAAAGCAAAATATTTTTCGCCTTCTTTTGGAGGACGAACTGCTCCATGAACGGTGTCGCCTGTTTTTAATCCAAATAATTTTATTTGAGAAGGAGATACATACACATCATCTGGAGACGATAAATAATTATAGTCGGAAGAACGTAAGAAACCGTACCCGTCTGGCATCATTTCTAAAACACCTTCTCCTAAAATAACGCCTTCAAATTCAATATTAAAAGCGGGTTCTTTTCTTTGTTGTGGGTAGCGATGTTGCGGAGCCGCTTCTGTAACAGCGGTTTCGTTTTCGCCTTGTTGGTGCTCTTCGGCAGGGCTTGTTTCTGAAGAAGATTGTTGGTCGGCAGTTGGTTGTGCTTCACCTGGTGCTAGTTCTGAACTAGCTGCTAATGGAGCTTCTTCTGTACGTGGTTTGCGTGGCAAAGGAACTCTTTTTTGAATAGCAGGTCTGGTTGGGCGTTGTTGCGCAGAAGCAATTGCTGCAGGTTCTACAACAACTGGGGCAACGGGTTCTGGAACAACCTCTTCAACAACAGGACTTGGCTCCATTACTTCGGCCTCCTCGGTACCATTAGCGGTAGATGTTTTAACGGTGATAGCTTTGCGAGGACGTGCACCCTTTTTCTTGGGCTCGTCTTTTGCTTCACTAGCTAGCACTGCTTGCCCATCAAGTATTTTGTAAATCAATGTTTTTTTGTCTAATTTTTTAAAGCCGGGAATAGCAAGCTGATTTGCAAGGTCTTGCAACTCAGGTAGCAACATGTCATTCAATTGCAGGATGTCGTACATAAATTCAATTAATAAGAAGAAGCAGTTTGTCGATTATTAAATCCAATCTAAGGGGGTTTGTACTCAGAAAGGTGTTTTGAAAATTTTTGATTGGAAAGAAGATAAACTAACGCGGGGGATTTAAGTAAAGACCCAACCAATTCTGTTTCCATTGCAATGTTAAGCTAGAAAATTGAAAAAAAGAATTTTTTGTGGATTTTTAATGAAGATCTGGTCAATAACTAGTCAACTGCGGCTTGTTTGGTTATCTTTGGGCGAGATATTCAATTGGATACTGGGTGGATGCGCCCAAAGGTCTTTATCAAACAGAAACCAGAATTAATTAGCGATGTTTAACAAAAGAACTAAAATTAAGGCGTTGATGGCCTTGGAGCCAAGCGAGCAAACAATAACGGTAATGGGATGGGTGCGTAGTTTTCGCAATAACCAGTTCATAGCCTTAAACGATGGCAGTACGAATAATAATTTACAAGTTGTAGTAGCGCTTGGCTTATTAGATGATGCTACTTTGCGTAGAATTACTACGGGCGCTTCTTTGAAAGTAATAGGAGAATTGGTGCCGTCTTTGGGCAAGGGACAAAAACTAGAATTGAAAGCAACATCGCTTGAAGTGTTGGGTGATAGTGATGCAGAAAAATATCCCCTCCAACCCAAAAAACATAGCTTAGAATTTTTGCGAGAAATAGCCCATTTACGTTTTAGAACCAATACGTTTGGATCGGTATTTCGCTTGCGTCATTCGTTGGCATTTGCGGTGCACCAATTCTTTAACGAGAAAGGATTTATTTATTTACACACGCCCATTATTACATCGAGCGATGCAGAAGGTGCAGGCGAAATGTTTCGTGTAACTACTTTGCCATTTGATGCAACGCCACGCAACGACAACAATAGCATTAATTTTAAAGAAGATTTTTTTGGCAAGAGCACTAACCTAACCGTAAGCGGACAATTAGAAGGAGAACTAGGCGCCATGGCCTTTAGTGAAATTTATACTTTCGGACCTACGTTTAGAGCCGAAAACTCAAACACAGCAAGGCATTTAGCCGAATTTTGGATGATTGAACCAGAGATGGCATTCCATGATATTGAAGACAATATGAATTTGGCAGAAGAATTTATTCAATACCTTATTCGTTATGCAATGGCGCATAATATGGAAGACCTAGAATTCTTAGATGCGCGATTGGCAGAAGAAGAAAAACAGAAGCCACAAAACGAAAGAGCAGAAATGGGCTTGATAGAAAAACTGAAACTTGTTGTAGACAATCAGTTTGAAAGAATCACATATACCGAAGCCATTCAAATATTATTAGACTCTCCGCATTATAAAAAGAAAAAGTTCAAATACGATGTTAGTTGGGGCATAGATATGCAGAGCGAACACGAACGCTATTTGGTAGAAAAGCATTTTAAAAAACCAGTAATTGTAACCGGATATCCAGCAGCCATCAAAGCATTTTATATGCGCCTAAATGATGGATGCGAGCCAGGAAAAGAAACCGTAGCCGCAATGGATATTTTAGCGCCAGGTATTGGTGAAATTGTAGGAGGAAGCCAACGTGAAGAGCGCCTAGAAAAATTAGAAGCCAGGATGACCGCCATGCATATTCCGTTAGAAGAAATGAGCTGGTATTTAGATACCCGTCGTTTTGGATCGGTACCGCATGCAGGATTTGGATTAGGTTTTGAGCGCATGGTACAGTTTGTAACAGGCATGACCAATATTAGAGATGTGATTGCATTTGCAAGGACGCCAAAGAATTGTGAGTTTTAAAAAGCATCGTTCAGACATACACATCGTTTATTTTTAAAAAACTTGTGGATAATTTCTGAATATTGCTCGATGCCCTTATATTTGCAGCCCTTTAGGGATTGGAGCTAGGGTTGAAATAATTATTTTACCGAAATTTCAGGAACTAAAAAAGCTAAGGTGCGGTAGCTCAGTCGGTAGAGCAAAGGACTGAAAATCCTTGTGTCGCCGGTTCGATCCCGGCCCACACCACATAAAGGCTTGATAATCAATGAATTACGTTGAATATCAGGCCTTTTTATATGTCTAGAAATGAATATAAGTGCATAGAAATGCACCGATTCAACGACAATTCAACGACATTTTTTAAGCCGATTTTCAATAAGCGTTTCAGAAGATTTATATGCAGTTGTATGCTGTGTTTAGCAGAACCCAAAAAGGGTTGTCTGTTTCACCTTTACAACTAAAATAAATTAAAATGAAAAACAGCAATCATGGCTTTAAAGAAATCTCCATTAGCTATTTATTAAGAAAGGCCTATCGGCTGAAAAATGGCGAATGCCCCATTGTAGTAAAAATTCAATACCAAGGAGAAAGAAAGGAAATCAATACCGGGTTATCGGCTAAATCCCTAGACTGGGACGCCAAGGAAGGCTGTGTATCGGCCAACAATAAAAAAGCAATGGCCATCAACAAAGACCTTGCAAGAATCCAAAATGACATAGATGAGCGTTTTATAGAGATGCGCAGAACGATAGGCGATTTTTCTTTGGGTGAATTAATAGAAAGATTAAAAGGCAAGTCGAATGCACCACAAACAATAGAGGAGTACCTAAAAATTAAAATAGACGATTACCAAGGTAGAATAGGTATCGATTTAGCCCAAACAACGTTTTATAAGTACCGAAGAACTGCTACCTACTTCCAGGATTTTCTATTTGATAAACTAGGGCAAAAGAACTTGGCCGTAACTAGAATTAATAAACTGCTGCTCGAAGACTTTTTTAAATACCTCCGCAAAGAGAAAAAGAATTCCCATAACTCCTCCTCTGCTTTAATGAATTGTTTAAACTCGATTTTAGACGATGCAGAAAAAGCCGGAATCATTCGCTTCAATCCATTTAAAGAAATACTGCTAACACGCAAACCGGTTAATAGAGAATACTTAACTAGCGATGAAATATTGGCCATGCAAAAACTAGATAACTTAATTCCAAGCCTAGACCGAAATCGCGACCTGTTTTTGCTGGCTTGTTTTACAGGACTGGCATATTCTGATATTAAAGCACTCCACGCATTAAATATAATAGTGGAGCCAGATGGCTCGAAGCATATTGAACGATACAGAACCAAATCGATGGTAATGAGTTATATACCACTACTAACTGCAGCCGAAAATATTCTATTAAAATATTCGCCAACAAAAGACTGCCGAGATTTTCAGTGGAAGGTCCCTTGCAACCAAAAGCTTAATCAATCGCTTAAAGAGATTGCCAAGCTAGCGGGAATACATAGAAACCTATTTATGCATCTTGGCCGTCACACCTTTGCAACCACCGTTACCCTATCACAAGGAATTTCTATTGAGTCGGTCAGTAAAATGCTTGGGCATACTACATTGAAGCATACACAGGTTTATGCAAAGATTGTTAACTCGAAAGTGAAGGGTGAGATGGAAAAGTTGAAGGGGAGTTTTTTGTAGAGGTTAGTATGAATGGTTGGGGATTATAAATTACAAACAGTAATCGTATAAGTCATTTTTTAAAGTCGGTTTTTTCACGACGGACTATAAAAAATGAGTTTACATTGCTTTAATTATGTGTAAAATAGAACGCCTCTTTTTTTTGGTAATTATATTAGATGCTTGTCAAATATTGCATCAACCAGTTGAGCTCGGCTAACAACATGGAAAAACCGGAGACCTTGACCATCAAAATCCGGACAAGGCTGACCACTAAATGGAGTGATAATCAGTAGGCTTCCTGGTCAATGAAAACCGGAAATGCCTGGTAAAAGGGACCGGATTATCCAATGTCCAATAGTAAACATTACTAGAATTACCACCTAAAAATTATAAGGTATTAAAAAAATCTCTTGAATACTCAAATAAAAGCATTTGTAATAAAAAGTTGGTGAGGAACCGTCTTTGCACCTGAGTAACAGCAGCATCTAAAAATCGGAAACATTTTGGGTTTAACTCTCCATGGATATAATCCGCTTAAATGAGTCCCAGGGGGCCAAATATAGAATTCGTCTTTTATTATTAGCATAATTGGGGGTGTTACAAAATTGTGGACAGCTCGAATTGTAAATCCGAGAGCAATAGCGATACCTCCTATATTTATTCTATTAGCAATATCGTGACTAATTTTTGGTGGTGCAACTAATGCAATTTGTGGTTTAGTTTTTAGACCTATCAAGCCTATTAATCTCGCATTAATATTATAGGGGTTTGCGATGTTATCAAAAAAATCTGCAGTTACATTATGGCGTGCTAATGTCTTTCTAAGTGCCGTAGTGTATTTTATTGCGAAAGGGAAAAGATCAATTAATAGAACACCTCTATTTGCTATATCAATAAGTTTTTCAATTTTATCATTAATAGTTGAAAGGGGTGTCCAAGGTTTTACTGGGACTAATCCCCCATAGGTAGCCTTATAAATAGGGATCAAATAACCTTGTCCACTAGTATTTATTTCCCTAATGTCATAAAAATAATTATTTCCATCATCAGGACAGGCTTCCCCAATTAGGATATATTTAATTTTTAGATCAGTTTTTATTTGAGGGATAAGTTGTCCATGTGCATCAAAAAAAGGATGATCATAATACCAACCTCCAATAGGCACATGAACACGAGCACCTCTTGTGTTTATTCCACGAAAAATGTCCAAATAATCTTCAAACATATTTTCTCTATCAATATAATCATGATAGTTGGGAATATGAACAATACCCTTATTAAACCCATGTGGAAAAGGGGTTACCCAAAGATTATTGTATTGTAGGTTAGTAAGCATTTTTCGTGATTTATTTTAAATAAATGATTTTAATCCTTCTTTTATATACTCTTCGTAATATTTCTTTAATTCCTTTTTAAAAGAATCATCTCCTGAAATATTAATTTTACTAATTACCCCAAAAATAAATCTCCCAATGGGAGCAATATCGAAAACAGTTATACGAAGTGAAAAATTATTTCTAGAACCTCCAACAGCTTTTACATAATTATCTAACCTAGGAAATTGTCTAATTAATTGCGACCTAACAAATGAATCAAATTCTATATGAACTTTTATTTTTTTACCTGTGCTAGTAAACCCAAAAACATCCCGATTTTCATTTGAACTATTCCAGTTAGAATAATCAGCTGCTTTTTGCTTTGTAGATTTTACGCCGTACATACTTTCAAATTTGTATGCTCGTAAATTTTTAAGTCCTAGTATATAAGCGTAAACTTTTTTATCATCAATATCCAAATAAACAGGGGTAATTGAACTATTTGGTTCAAATTTTAAATCTCTACTATAATATTCTTTGATAAAAACTTTTTGCTTCATCGTAATCGCATTTCTAAATGTAGAAATGATAGTTTCGTATTTTAATGGGTAGTTTCTTAAGCTAACTAATTTAATAAGCTTATTTTTAATTTGAGCATCTACCTTTAAGCTTTTTAGATCAATTAAACTTGATAAAACAATATTTATTTCATCTTCTGAAAAGGAAGGCAAGGTTGATATTGAAGGGTCAAATATTCTAAATTCTTTAATTGCCTTCCCATTAGCATTCGTGACCGTCCTTTCTTCAACGAACAATTTTTCTTTTGTAGAGATTTTCTTTCTGCCTCCCAATAAATCTTCGGTTTTATTAAGATCGTCAAAATACCGTTGTATTGATCTTTGCGTAGTATTAAGCATCTCCATTAGGTAGGCATACGTTCTAAATTCAGTACCTCGTAGTAGTTGAATAAGTTGATAAAGCTTCTTGACCGTGTCGGTATTTGGTTCTCTTTTGCTCATTTACAAATATTATGAATATTCTTTTAAATATAAGTGAAATTATTAGTGATGCGACAACTTATAACATTTAAACTTTTCTATACTTAGTTATTTATTTCTAAAAAAGCTAATAAAAACAAGCATTACAGAGCGGTTATTATTAATTAACATGAAAAATAAGTTTTCACGTGACACAAAATGGGTAATTCAAATTTATTTTTTAGAAATAAATTGCACTCGATTAAGCAGAAAAACCTTTTAAGGCAATAAAATATTAAACCTCATTTAAATAATTATTCATCTTAAAAATTAAAAACAATGAGATTAGAACAACTTGTAGATGATATCAAAGTAAAGTTTATTGGTAATAATAATTGGCTTCTTTCTAAGAAGTTTCAAAAAAACATACCTCAAAATCCATACATGATACCTAGTTCTGAGTATAAAGCTGTTATCTCAATTATTACTGATGATTTTGAAATTATTAGAATTATTACTAATGATACATCTACTCATGTTCATATAGAAATGGTAAAAACAATTTTTAGAGGAGACTCATCAGACCTATCTATAAAGAGCGCATCATTTTATACAAGTTTATACTATGGAGATATCTCGTGTAAAGAGAACAAAGATGAAATTGATATTGACTTTTTATTGTCTGTTTTACAAAGAAGAAATGCTATCGGTAAAGAAAATACTCATAATTAAATTTTAGTCAATTACAATTACACGTAATAAAATAATCAATCATGAAAAATGAATCTTTAGAGCAATCCTATAATCGTTATGCTTGTATTCGAGATATGGATCGAGAAAGAGAAGAAGAGGTATTAGAGTTTAATCTTTTAGTTTTTGACTGTTTAAAAGAAGAGGGTACTAGTTTCTTTGGTGATTCACTTGAAGAATCAGGTCTTCGTATCGCTTATGAGGTCTTGATATATTTCTTGGTTAATGAGGACTATGCAAGATGTGCTGTTATTAGAAAAGTACTTAATGATCAATCTTCTCGAATTTTCAGAAAGAAATATAGTCTGTCTAAAAAAAATCAAAAACCAATATATTAAAACTATGAGCTATAAAATATTTACACTAAGAAAGAATAATAAACCAAAAGGTTCTACCACTTCTGGAAAATCCGCAAGCGGTAAATCAAGAAACTTAAAAACATTAACTGATAAAATTTATAAGCCAATTGGCAAAAGTAAGTTATGGTTTTTATTGATTGTTTTATTGATTGCATCTACCTTATCGGCCCAGGATGTTTTGGTAAGTTCCGCAAATGCTCCCAAAGTAAAAGCAGCACTTGAGCTTATAAAAAAATATGAACCAGACATTTACGAATCGGTTATTAAAAAATCAAAGATTCAATTAGGTGAACTATCACAGAAAGATAAAGGAACATGTTGGTGTATAGATGAGGCTCAAGCAGGCAAAAAAATATTATGGATTATGTTAAGTCCAAACATTGTCGATAATGAATCAATTAATTGGATTGCTAGTACAATACTCCACGAAGCAATGCATTTAAGATTTGGGTTGTCACTTGCAACAGATATAGAAAATGACAGTTATGCTAAAAGAGAAAAGACAGAGCATACAACAATTTTTAATTATGAAATATTCTTTCTAAGACGTGTTGGCGCTTCAAAAAAAGACATATCAAATCAAATAAATTTAATGCGTCAGCTTTCTATTTCCATCATTTAATTTTATAACAATTATTATATGAATGCTGCTTTATCACAAGATGTATATAAAAGCATAATTATTAAAAGTTCACCCGCATTTGAAATATTCCTAATGTAAAATATATTTAAAATGAAAGTAATAAACTTAGATTCTAGTTACGAGTTAACGCAAGCACAAATCAGTTTTGCAGAATCTGTAATGAGTTTTGATAGACCCTATCGTTTAGATAAAGAGTATCCTTGTATTTCACTTTTAACAGAACATATACCCGTTTATCTTTTTTCTGAAAAATCAATGCCTGTTGATAGTTTAAAATATGCAGACGATGAAAATGAATACTTAATTCATAATGATCAAACAACACTAGCAACACCAGCAACCGATTGGCTGGGATTTTATCAAAATAGAACATCTATTTATGGAGTTGATACGCCTATCATTGGAATTTGCCCTGAGAGAATAATACGTTGTGTAAAAAATGATGAAGAATTAATTCTGCTAATCGCTAAAGTTATTGTCCATGAATTTGCACATGCACAAATGAATTTTCATCCGCGAGATTCACGCCACTCTAATGCATATTATAATCCAGTCGATTTGTTTTATAAGTGGATGGAAGAGCCAATGGCGAATGTTATAACTTTAGAACGCTTCTATTACTTCACCACCAGCTACTCAGCTGGATTTACATTTGCTAAATGTTCTTTAACTCCTACTTTAATAAACCCATTCGATTATGTGAAGGATTTTATTAATAGGCAGCCTAATAATTATAGACTGGGTTTGGATTTTTATAATCAAAGATTTTGGAAATGGTGGGAATGGAGAAACAATAAAGCTCTAATAAGTTTAAAGGTTACTGAAAAAGCAGATTGGTTAAATTATGTAAGATTAAATGTAGGTGGCACTACTACCAAATCAGACCTTGAAAGATTATTTAATGCGTTGAAATAATCAATTTTATTTTGATAAAGTTTCACATTGTTTTTAGAATAACAAAGCTTAAGGCTTTATTATTTTATAATGTTATTACTTATTAAAATATGTAGCAGAAAGTATAGTAAATAAACTTCTATGCATTAAGATTCACAATATCAATCCCACAATCTCTGTAATAGTCTTTTAAGTCCCCCTCTCTTTTTGTCTTATGAATTAGATTGTTCTCGGGTTTTGCGTCTAACCCATTATCGTCCCAATCAAATAGCTTTTTTTGAATCCAGCAGATTTTATATTTTTCAATTATAATTTCGCAAACTCGATCTATGGTAAGACTATTTGTTTTATAAAGATTTAGCACATCCAATCTGAACATCGTTCCGGTATACATATGTTCCAAAATTAGAAATTCTCTATTAGGATCAATTGTATGTTGATTTTCCCAGTTAATTTCTTCAAGACTTTGAAACGGAAACTCAATCACCCTTTTCTTTTTATCAAAAAATTCAGCAGCTTTTTTAGAATAATACTGTTTAGGCTTAACATAATGGTAAAATCCATAAAATGCTTGGCGATATAAATACCAAATATGTTTGTTATTATCATTGATATTTGGTTTGCCATTTTCCTTCATAACATTTACTGTACAGTTGTTCAAAATGGGCCATATCATTTGCACATAATCTTTTAATGTAATATTGTTCATTCTTAAAATTTTATCATTTAAAAAAAAT
>JAPLEL010000235.1 GCA_026391415.1 Bacteroidota bacterium | reverse complement strand
ATTTTCATGCTTATTGTTCCTTCGCTATGATGATTGTTTACAGACGCATCTTTGCTCAAAAAAATACTATAATATAATCGGAACATATAAAATGCTGTAAGACCTGAAGTAATTAGTGCAACTACATAAATTAATTTATTAGATTCAAATGCAGCCATTAAAATTTCTTCCTTACTAAAGAATCCTGCAAAAGGAGGTATACCTGCAATAGCCAAACAAGCAATTAAAAAACTAATATGCGTAATTGGCATTAATTTTCTTAATCCACCCATGTCTTTCATTTCATTACTATGAACAAAATGAATAACAGAACCAGCACCTAAAAATAATAGAGACTTAAAAAATGCATGGGTAAATAAATGAAACATAGAACCCATATAACCCAAACCTTCTTCTCCGCTATATTTAGACACACCTAGTGCAAACATCATATAGCCAATTTGCGACATGGTGGAATACGCTAGTACTATTTTAATATCGGTTTGTGTACAAGCTATTACTGCAGCAAAGAATGCTGAGAATGCACCAGTATACATCACTACTTGTAAAGCACCAGAATCAGACAAGGCAAATATTGGAAACAATCTAGCCACTAAAAAAACACCTGCAACAACCATGGTAGCCGCGTGAATTAAAGCAGATACTGGTGTAGGGCCTTCCATTGCATCGGGCAACCAAATATGTAAAGGGAACATGGCTGATTTACCAGCGCCACCTATAAATACAAGAATTAATCCCCAACTAAGTGCAGACATACTAAGAAAAGAAGCTGCATTCATAGCTGTTAAATAAGGCGATGATATTACACTTAAACGTTCTATTAATATGCCAAAATCTAGCGTATGTGCATAAAATGCCAAAATAAGTATGCCTATTAAAAAACCTAAATCGGCAAATCTTGTAACAATAAATGCTTTTTTAGAAGCAGCAACTGCGCTTGGTTTTTCAAAATAAAATCCAATTAATAAAAATGACGATACACCCACTAATTCCCAAAACAAATAGATCTGAAAAATATTCGAAGAAAGAATTAATCCTAACATAGAAAAAGTAAACAACGATAAAAAAGCATAATAAGTAGCAAACCTTGTTTCTCCTTTCATGTATCCTAAGCTAAACACGTGTACCATTAAAGAAACAAAACTTACCACCACCAGCATCATCACTGTAATAGGATCTAGAAGTATACCCATATCAATAGAAAGATTGGGAGCAAATTCTAGCCAAGTATATTTAAACACAATTATTTTTTGATAAACCCCATTGATTTTTCCGGTTTGAAAGAAGTATTGGTAGGCGGTAGCAAAAGATAAAATAGTTGAAATTAATAAAGATAATGTACCTATGATTCCAGCAGAATTAGGAAAATATTTTCTACCAAAAAGCCCTAACAATAAGAAACAGGTTAGTGGCAAAATAGGAATCAGTGCTATAAAAATCGGATTACTCATTTAATCAGTTATTGGTATAAAAATGGTCGTCTATCAATGAATGTTTTAATATTTTAATTCTGTTGCATCTTCTACATCTATAGAATGATGACTTCTATATAAATTAATAATAATAGCAATAGCAACAGCCGCTTCAGCTGCAGCGATAGTGATAATAAAAATGCTAAAGAAAATACCATCTAATTTATCTGCGTATAAATATTTATTAAACGCAACAAAATTAATATTTACACTATTGAGCATTAGTTCAATAGCCATTAACATAGTGATCATATTTCTTCTGGTAAACAAACCATAGGCTCCTATGAAAAATAAGGCCGTACTTAAAAAAAGAATATGTGTTAAAGGAACTTCGTTCATGTGCTTCAGTTAAATAGATTGATTTGGTAAATTATTTGCTGTTTCTTTGTGTTTAATGGCAATCACTATACAACCAATCATAGCGGCCAACAATAACATACTTATTAATTCAAATGGCAATAAGTAACCAAAATTCTTTGTGTCCAACATTTGAGTACCAATATCACTCACTTTTAATTCAAATGGCTTACCCGTGTTTAATTTGAAAGGATATTTATGTAATAGTTTCATGATAAATGCCGCACCAAAAATTACTGATAGTGCCGAAAAAATACTTCTTACTAATAATGGCTTTTGCATTTCATCGCCAGATTTAATGGTAAGAAATATAGAGAATATAATTAGTACAACAATTCCACCAACATATACAATAATTTGAACCGCAGCTAGAAATTCTAATTTCAACCAAAAATACAATGCCGCAATTCCTATCAAAGAAAATAACAACCAAATAGAAGCCCTAAATATTTTTCGGGTGGTAACAGCAAGTATTCCTGTGCCTAGTATAAAAGCAGCAATCAGGTAAAAAAATATAGCAGCAGCACTCATAAATAATATTTTAATAGATCAATTTTATTCTACGCCAGCCCTTAATTTAGAATCAGGTTGATTTAATTTTTTTGTTAACATCGCTCTGTCAAATACACTATGCTCGAAAGTTTGTGCCATTTTAATTGCATCAGTAGGGCAGGCCACTATACATAAATTACACATAGTACAAAGTTCTAAATGATAGATAAATGTGTCAATTGCTTTTTTCTTTTTGCCTTCTGGAGAAATATCAAACTTATTAATGATTTTAATTGTACCATTGGGGCAAGCTAATTCACAAGCAGAACAACCTGTACAAGCGTGTTCGTTTTGGTCGTCATGCGTCATGATAACCTCGCCTCTAAAACGTTCAGGCAAGTTTAATTCTAACCTATTTTCTGGATACAATTGTGTAATAATCTCTTTATGGTGCGTGAAATAGTACCCAGTTCTACGCATCCCAATAAGTAGAGATTTTAATGCGTTATATATATCCTTAAAGTAATTAACTAGAAACATCTTACTATTTTAATTTCAATTTAAAAATGCCAGCCCATGATAGCCACTAGGGTCATCAATAAAAGATTGAACATACTGATTGGTAATAAATATTTCCACTCTAAATTCAATAATTGGTCTACTCTTAATCTTGGAAAAGTCCATCTAAACCTTGATTAAAAATATCAAGAAAAATGTTTTTCCAAAAAACCAAATAGATGACGGGATATAATCCATGATATGATTAAATCCTTCCCATGAGCCAATATGCAATGGCATCCATCCACCAAAAAACAAAGTAGCACCAATGGCACAAACAATAAATATATTAATGTATTCAGCCAAAAAGAATAAAGCGAATTTCATTCCAGAATACTCTGTATGAAACCCAGCTGTTAATTCAGATTCCGCTTCTGATAAATCGAATGGTGCACGATTGGTTTCTGCAGTTACCGCAATAATAAAAATCACAAAAGAAATTAACGCAGGAATATGTGCTTTAAAAATCCACCAACCATTTTGTTGAGATAATACAATATCATTTAAACTCAAACTGCCTGTTAATACAATAATGGATAAAATAGACAAGCCAACAGACAATTCATAACTTACCATTTGCGCACCACTACGCATCGCACCTAATAAAGAGTACTTATTATTACTAGACCATCCTGCCATTAAAATACCAATGACTGAAACCGATGAAATGGCAGATACATACAACACGCCTATATTAATATCCCATATTTGAAATCCTTTGGCAAAACCAATAGGAGCCAATACCATCATGGCTGATATCATAACAATATAGGGTGCTAAATTGAACAAAAACTTATCTGCTCCGTCTGGTGTTAAGCCTTCTTTCATCATTAATTTAACTGTATCAGCCAAACTTTGTAGCATACCCTTTGGGCCAACTCTATTAGGCCCAAGCCTAATTTGAATCCACGCGGCTACTTTGCGTTCCATGAGTACTAAAACTAATCCTAGCACAGCAAATAGGGTAATGGCTAATACACCAACTATTACAAACTCTAACAATAAAGCTAGGTTTGGTTGAAAGGTTTTATTTAACCAAATGTGAACGATTGTTGTTAAGCTTTCTAAACTAAACATGTATCTAAAATATCTTAATGAACAAATAATCTTCTATCAAAACCTACTATTAAACCAAATATTTATCGATCAATATCTGGAATTACTAAATCAAGTGTACCCATCGATGCTATTAAATCACCCAATTTTTCACCGGTTGCCATATGATTGAGCGCCGATAAATTTGAAAAACCAGGAGACCTAAATTTAATACGATAAGGAGTTGTACCTCCTTCACTTACAATATACACACCTAATTCTCCACGAGCAGTTTCAACTGATTGAAAAAATTCGCCTTTTGGTAATTTTAATACAGCTTTTGTTTTTGCTTGAAAATCACCTTCAGGAATCATGTCAATCAATTGCTCAATGATTTTTATGGATTCATTCATTTCACGTAAACGAACCATATATCTAGCAAATGAATCCCCAGCAGTTTCTAATATTTCATCGAATTGTAATTGCTCATAAATTTCGTAAGGAAAATGTTTTCTTACATCGCATGAAACGCCGCTACCTCTAGCAGCAGGGCCTGTTACACCATAAGAAATAGCATCTTCAGCAGATAAAAAACCAACGCCTTTCATCCTGTTTTGAAAAATAATATTTCCGGTAACTAGTTCGTCGTATTCGTGAATTTTTAATTTATATAATTTCAAGAAATTCTTAACGCGCGTTACAAAATTGGGATGCAAATCAGCCATTACACCACCTGGTACATTGTAATTCATGGTTAAACGTGCACCACAAGTTTCTTCCATGATATCATTAATGGTTTCTCTTTCTCTAAATGCATGAAAGAAAGGGGTGAATGCTCCCAAATCCATTGCCATAGCACCCCACCATAATTCATGAGAAGCAATTCTTGTTAATTCATCCATCAATACGCGAATAACTTGTGCACGGGCAGGCACTTCAATTTGTAGTGCTTTTTCAACCACCATTGAACAAGCATGGTTATTAATATGTGCCGACAAATAATCCATTCGGCTCGTTGAATAAATAAATTGACGGTAACTAAGGCTCTCGCACATTTTTTCAATAGAGCGATGGATATAACCCAAATGTGGTTCTACATTTTTAATGGTTTCTCCATTTAAGGTGATGACCAAATGCAATACCCCGTGTGTAGCTGGGTGTTGCGGACCTACATTGATGATCAAATCTCCTTCTACTGTTTTACCAATTTCTTCCACCATGGTTTTCATTTGTTTTTAAACCGAATTAGTATCGATTATTGCTAGATGCTATGGTTCTATAATTTAATCATGTTAATTGGATCATCATAATCTTTACGCAAAGGATATCCAACCCAATCATCTGTTAAAAACAACCTCCTTAAATCGGGATGTTGTAAAAAAATAATCCCAAATAAATCAAATACTTCACGCTCATGAAATTCAGCAGTTCGCCAAATATCAGAAATAGTATCAATTTCAGGTATATCTCTGTTAAGCTTTACTTTAATAACAATATTGTCGTTGGTTTTTTTAGATCGGAGATGATAGACCATTGTAAAATGGGTTTTCCAATCTATACATGTTAAACAGAACAAAAAATCAAAAGGCATTTGATTAAAATTGCGCAATTGCAAAGCAGCTTGTTTAAACTCAGTAGCTTCCAAAGAAAAGTTCAACCATTCGCCAGCTTCTTCAATCACTGCATTAGGCAATAGTTCTTTGATAATAATTGTTAATTCTTCTTTCAACATATAAATAAATACTGATTTTCAAAATGATCAATTTTTATAAAAAATTTAAACAGACTGTTTGATCTGTTCACGAGTCATACCCATTTTTATTTTATCCTGTAAACTGATTAATGCATGTAATAAAGCTTCTGGCCGTGGTGGACATCCTGGAATATACACATCTACTGGAATTACATGGTCTGCACCTTTTACAACAGAATAAGTATTATAAAAAAAAGGGCCTCCGCTAATAGCGCAGGCACCCATTGCAATCACATATTTAGGATCCGCCATTTGATCATATAAACGTTTTAATACAGGCGCCATTTTATTAACAATCGTTCCAGCAATAATAATAACATCGGCTTGTCGGGGAGTAGCCCTTGCAACTTCAAAACCAAATCGAGAGAAATCGTATTTGGCAGAGGCAACAGCCATCATTTCAATACCACAACAACTAGTAGCAAATGTGAGCGGCCATAATGAATTAGACCTAGCCCAATTAATTACATCATCTAATTTACTCAACAAAATTCCACCGCCTGTTGTTTCATGAATTTGTCCTGGAAATTCTTGATTTGTTTTGTTTTCAGTTGAAACCATAAATTTTTATTGAACAATCTTTTGATTTATAATAAATTATACGTGTTAAATCCATTTTAAAGCACCTTTTTTGTGTGCATATAAAAACCCCATAAATAATATAAAAAAGAATACAATAATTTCAAATAATGCAGGCATACCTACTTGTTTAACAACTACAGCAGGCATACCTACTTGCTTAACAACCACAGCCCATGGATACATAAACACTAACTCAACATCAAAAATTAAAAAGATTAATGCAAATAGATAATATCCAACATTAAACTGGTTCCAAGGAGAACCATCTGAAGGGATACCACATTCATAGGCTTGTCCTTTCTGAGGATTTTTTGTACCCTTTACGAAGATTTTTGCAATTAAAATACCGCCAAATGAAAAAGCAATTGCGGCAAGAATTAAAACAATTAAGTAAGCTGCACCCATAGCAATAAATTATCGGGCATGAAGATAGTGAATAACAATTATTAGAAAACTTGATTTTACGCACTTTTTGTTATGATTTTTATCATAGTTTTTAAATATTTAAGATCTCTAGAGTTTTGTTAGGATATTGTATTTATATTTTAAAGGAATCAAAGCTCTATAGATACTAAAAATCACGAACAATTCAACATTCAAAAAGCTTTTAAATATAAACTAACTTTAATATTTATTTTTTCAAAATAATCATTGATATTAATTAATAAAAAGAGAGTTTACCCAATGTTTACATATTTTATAACTGATTAAATGTCTAAAAAAGACTTTTTAAAAGCAACTGACTATTAGGGTTCTTAATCATATTTAAAAAAAGCGACAAGTGTTTTTTGATCGATATCAAAATCAGGAATAAGTTGTTGCTTAATAATCCATTTGTTTATTTTAGATAAAGTGACAAGAGGATATATTTTTTTTGTTAACTTGCCATCATCATTTTGTTAACAAAAACCTATACTGCCATTACTGCTAATCTCTTATATGATGAAGAAAATCTCTTAAAAAAACTATCTCACGGAGACGAGCGGGCATTTGAAGCCATTTATAAATATTATAGCCCCCGTATTTTTGCCAATCTGCTTAAACTAACAAAGTCCGAAACACTTGCACAAGAAATTTTACAGATTGTATTCATAAAATTGTGGGATGCAAGGGAAAAGATTCGTTTAAACACCTCTTTCTCTGCTTTTTTATTCAAAATTGCCGAGAATAAAATGTACGATTTTCTAAGGCAGTCGATACGTGATCAAAAAAGAAGGGATTATCTATTGATTGCGGCTTCTGAAAAGTACACACATATTGAGGAAGGACTACTTTCCAAAGAAAATATGAATATTATTCTGGCTGCTATAGAAAGCCTTCCACCTCAACGCAAACAGGTTTTCAAGCTATGTAAAATTGAAGGATTGTCATATGAAGAAGTAAGTGTTCGCCTTGGAATTTCCACCTCAACTATCAGCGATCATATTGTGAAAGCAACCCGCTCTTTACGGGACCAGATGCAAAATGACTTTCAGCTATCATTGGGTCTTTTTGTGATATTTTGTATCTCTTAAATCATTTATATCCTTTTTGAATAATAACAAACAACTGATTTTTTTGCCTTAAATTCTATGATTTGATGAAAAATGTGGTTAAAGACTCATTTTATACGCTCTTTAATTTCAGAATATGATCAATTATTAATCTGTCAGCCTGATATTCAATAATAAAATGTAATCCAACTGTTAGGCTAAAAAAAACTAAAAAAAAATCAAACCGAGCAGAGGAAGATTCTTTATGAAGCGTATTATAAAGAAATATTTTACCTTGGATAAGTTAATCAACCATACCGAACTTTTTACCAAGTACATCAATAATCAGTGTTCTCCACAGGAAGTCTCATTCCTGTTGGCCTATTTTAATGAAGAATCGAATGAGGACATTGTAAGGGAAATGATTTTCCGGCAACTTGAGCAGTTAACTGAATCTGATATAGATGTTGAGCCTCATTTAAAGGCTGCATTTGTTATAATTGATACCCATATCCAAAATTCTAAGAAAACAATTAAAAAAGGAATTCAGGTAACCCTATTTGGCAAAAAGCTACTGCGTATTGCAGCTATATTTATTCTCTTTTTGATTGGTGCAGGTGGTTTTTATTTTTATCCAATTAATAAAGTGAATAATATTCAAACAGAAAGTCTAGCCTACACCAAATATTTATTGTTGCCCGATGGTAGTAAGGTGATCGTTCACAATAATAGTAAACTGGAATATCCATCTGCTTTTAACGGTAAAACAAGGGAGGTTACACTAACCGGTGAAGCCTATTTTGACATTAAACATGACGATAATAAACCATTTATAATACATACGGGAAAATTAACCACTACTGTTTTGGGAACAGCCTTTAATATTCAAGCTTATCCTGGTGCTAAAAACATAATTGTAACTGTTACAAGAGGTAAAGTAAGAGTGGAATTTAACCATAAGGTTTTGGCTGTATTAACACCTGACGGTCAATTGGTATATGATTTGCCAAAAGCTGATGCAAAGAATAAAACTGTTGTAGCTCAGGAGATTATCAAATGGACCAATTCTGATATGGATTTTGAAGATGTTCCGTTTGAAACAATTGTAGAACAGATAAGCAAACGCTACCAAGCAGATATCAGTTTTGCCAATAATGAGATTAAAAAATGCCCAGTACACGCCACTTTCAGTGGAACTGAAACCATCGAAGAAATTATTACAAAACTCTGTTTGGCGAGGAATGCTACTTATAAGAAAACAGATGACAATAAGTTCATAATACTAGGGAAGGGGTGTACAGAGTAACCCATTTTTTATTAAAAAAGTAAAACTAACCAACGACACAAAATCTGTTTTATGAATCAAAGTTCACCGTAAATGAGAAAGACTTTTTTTTTACTTAAATCAAAACAAAACCCCTCTGCTTTGGGAAGCATGAGAGGGGTAGCGTTTAAAACCATTCGTTCAATTTCAAACTATTGCAAATTATGCAAAAAAAACCTACATGGACTGCAATTAATTTTCGAAGGCTTGTTTACGATTGTAGCCATCAACGTAAAATACGATTCATTATGAAAATGAGTTTATGCTGGTCTGTTTTGTTCTTAATTTCACTTCAGTTATTAGCTACTCCTGACAATGTTCGTGCTCAATTATTGTCTGAAACCAATATTATGGTTGGCTTTAAAAATGAGAACTTAAAATCAGTACTGGTTAAGATTGAAAAAATGTCTGGATTTAATTTTGTATACCCTTCTGAAGAAGTGGTTAAGTACAATAATCTTAGCCTAACACGCGAAAACAGACCGTTACAAAAAACGCTGGAATTATTGCTGAATAATACTTCTATCAATTTTAAGCAGGTAAATAATAGTATTATTCTGTTTAAAAGAGAAACCGGTTTTCCAAAGGAAGATATAACTATAGCAATGCCAGCATCATCTTTAGATCTGTTAGCTAATGCTGTAAAACCTATTACTGGCCGTGTGCTAGATGCCGATGGTAAGCCAATAGTTGGCGCTTCTGTAATTGTAAAAGGAGCAACCGGTGGTTCTGTAACCAACGCAGATGGTTATTTTAAAATAAATGTGGAAGATAAAGATAGAATCTTGGTGGTATCATTTGTTGGATACAAAAAACAGGAGATAAATATTAATGATAAAAAAGTTATTAATGTTGTTTTGGAACAAATAACTGATCAAATCAATGAAGTGGTTATCACGGGAATTTTTACCCGTAAATCTTCTACTTATACAGGTGCGGCAACAACAATTAGTGCTAAAGAATTACAACAGTTTGGTAATCGTAACCTGATTACTTCTTTGAGAAATGTGGAACCTGCTTTTAATATTATTGAAAGCAATACGTATGGATCAGACCCCAATCGTTTACCAGAAATTCAGATCCGTGGTAATTCAAGCCTTCCGAATGTTACACAATTACAGGATCAAACAAGGGTTGGTTTAAATACACCACTGGTAATCTTAGATGGATTTGAATCGTCACTTCAAAAATTACTCGATATCAATGCAAATGAAGTAGAATCCATCACCATACTAAAAGATGCATCGGCAACAGCTATCTATGGTTCAAGAGGAGCAAACGGTGTGGTAATTATCACAACCAAAGCTCCTAAACCAGGAAAATTAAGGATCAGCTACCGAGGCGACATGAATATGGAAGTGCCTGATC
>JAPLEL010000274.1 GCA_026391415.1 Bacteroidota bacterium | reverse complement strand
CCAATTTATCCAAAGCACGTTGGTCGCCCATTTTGATGCGCTGTGCTAAAGTGGTTTCCTCTTCGGGATTGATCATTGAAATCTTAGAAATCTCTTGTAAGTACTTTTCAACCGCTTGAGAATCTCTATTGGTAATCTGTGTAGCAATTTTAAGCTGCCTCATGCAAAGAATTTATTTAAATGTATAACGTTGAAATGTCTAAAAAAGTTGTGCCTGACCTTAAGTTAATATATTGAGAAATTAACGAATGTCAGTCGGCAAAGGTACGATTTTGAGATTAATTATGCAAATATTGATTACAAAGGATTTATGCACATAGTTTGGCATAAATAAAGGCCCATTTTCACAAATTTATAAGGATAATCACTCACTGCGATTTATCTTCGCTCCATGATAGATTTCAGGTCAGATACCGTAACCCTTCCCACCCCAGCCATGCTTGCTTTTATGCAGGAGGCGCCCATTGGGGACGATGTGTTTGGGGAAGACCCTAGTATTAATGCGCTAGAAGCAAAGACTGCCGCCTTATTTGGAATGGAAGCCGGTTTGTTTTGTCCTAGCGGTACCATGACCAATCAGTTGGCCATTAAAACCCATACTCAAGCGGGCGACGAGGTAATTTGTGAGGAATTATCCCATATATATCAATATGAAGGCGGAGGCATTGCCTCAAATTCGGGCTGTTCGGTTAAACTATTACAAGGAAATCGGGGTCGAATTACAGCAGGCCAGGTTTTAGCAGCCATTAACCCGGAAGATGTCCACAAGCCAATTTCCAAATTAGTAAGTTTAGAAAATACTTGTAACCGAGGCGGTGGCGCTTGTTATAATTTTAGTGAAATAGAAGCCATTCAAAAAGTGGCAAAGTCTAATGGCTTAGGATTACACTTAGATGGGGCAAGAATATTTAATGCCATCGTTCATAAAAAAGAAGATCCTCAACAATATGGAAAAGTATTTGATAGTATCTCCATTTGTTTAAGCAAAGGATTAGGCGCGCCTGTAGGAAGTGTATTAATAGGAGCTGCACCATTTATTAAAAAAGCAAGACGTTGGCGTAAAGTATTTGGCGGCGGTATGCGACAAGCAGGTTCTTTGGCCGCAGCAGGAATTTATGCATTAGACCATCATTTGGAAAGATTACAAGAGGATCATACCAAAGCTTTGATTTTAAAAGACGCATTGATTAAAAAAGATTTTGTACAAGCGGTGTTTGAAGTAGAAACCAATATTGTGATAGCCCATATCGAAGGAAAATTCAATGCACCAGAATTAGTAAAAGCTTTAAAAGAAAAAAATATTTTAGCGATTGCCATGGCCCCTGCCCTGATTCGTTTTGTATTGCATTTAGATATTACAGATGATATGTTAGCCAACACTATAGCAACCATAGATAAATTATAAGTGCATCTACCCCCATTAGATGATTAATTAAGAAAATTAGAATAGAGAAATAAATAAGAATTATGTTAGAAAGAATTAACCCAACATCGACGCAGGCTTGGTTTGTATTAAAAAAGCATTTTGAGGAAGAGATGAACCGCAAGCAAATGAAAGATTTATTTGCAGCAGATCCAACAAGATTTGAACAATATTCTATAGCTACTTCAAATATATTATTTGATTACTCAAAAAATATTATCACTGAAAAAACAGTTCAGCTATTATTGCAATTAGCAAAGGAATGCGGATTAGAAAATGCCATCAAAGCGCAGTTTGACGGCAAAGCGATTAACGAAACAGAGAACAGAGCGGTGCTGCATACAGCCCTTCGCGATTTTAGTGGCACACCCGTATTAGTTGATGGCGAAAATGTAATACCTGAAATTGCCCGCGTTCAAAAGCAAATGAAAACTTTTTGCAACGCCATCCATAGTGGCGAGCACAAAGGTTAT
>JAPLEL010000002.1 GCA_026391415.1 Bacteroidota bacterium | reverse complement strand
TGATTTTTTTTTTTTTTTGGTCTAAATAAATACCCGATAATAAAAGCAATGGAATATATGCAGGCCCAGTCCAGTGTGGTAATGTGGGATTAAATAATGCAATTACCCAGAAAAATACAATCATTGGAATGCTCATAGCAAACAGCCAAGTTTGTGTTCCTTTTCGTTTGAAAAAAATATTTCTTCCTAGCGCAGCAAATATTGCAAATAGCATCAATAAAAAAATAATGGGATTTTGATAGGCAAATTCACCCAAAATTTCTCTGCCCAACATATCCCATTGTAAGTTAGTATGGGCAACCCTTTCGGCATGAAAGCGATACGTAATAAAATTGTATTGCACATTCCAATAAATAATTGGAATCATAAAAATTAAACTTATTGCAAAAGCTATATAAATCCTATAATTACTAAGCCATTTAATTCTTAAATATAAAATGGTAATGCCAAGTCCTACCCAAAGATATAATCCATGCACTTTACAGAGGATGGATAGCCCAATAATTATACCCAATAAAATCCATAAACTTGTTTTGTTTTCTGATCCTGGCTTAAATAAAATAACGGACATCACATACAAAGCACCCGTCCAAAAAGCCATTTGTGGAGAATCTGGCAAAATAAATAAACCAGCAATAATACTGGTATAAATGGCAAACTGATAAAGCAATGCGGCATACCAACCTGCTTTATCCGATGCTAAAAATTTAGCCGTTAAATAAATAAACCAAGTAGCAAAACCCGAACAAAGAATACTACCTAATCGCAAAGAAATTTCTGATACCCAATGCAGGTTTAAAGAAGTTAATCGAATCATCCAACCAACCATTGGTGGATGATCAAAATGATTCCAATCGGTTTGTAAAGCGTAGGTCCAATAATACACTTCATCATTTCCTAATTCTACTAACCCTGCAAATACAAGTTTTAGTAAACTACTAATTAAAATTAGTTGTAATACTTTTTTTGGAAAAGATGGATAGTTTCTTAACATAGTTAGTTTTATTGGTGCTCTATTAACCAACGAACAGCCAACTCATATCCTTTTAAACCTAGCCCTATAATACTTCCAGCAGATTTGCCAGACACATGTGATATTTTTCTAAATTCCTCCCTTGCATGCACATTGCTTATATGCACTTCTACCACAATAGTTTTAATTGCTGCAATAGCATCTCCAATGGCTACAGAAGTATGTGTATAGCCAGCAGGGTTCAAAACAATACCATCGTATTCAAAACCAACCCTTTGCAATTCGTTAATCAACTCCCCTTCTATATTAGACTGAAAATAACTAAACGCTACTTCTGGAAACAGTTGTTGAAGCCCTTTGAAATATTCGTCAAACCCTTGGATACCATAAATTCCAGGCTCTCTGGTGCCTAATAAATTTAAATTCGGGCCATTGATGATTGCAATTTTCATATGACGAATTTAAGTAAATGAGGGAATAATTGTAAAAAATGATTTCTAATAGTACAATGAATACTATTTATTTAACTCCCAGACAGCCATGTTTTTGAAAGCATAACAATGCATTATGCTTAATGATTTACTAGTTGGCGGGAGTAAAAATCACTCTTATTGTAACAACTAACTAGTTGCGCATCATATCCATAAAATTGTCGAATAAATAACGACTATCGTGCGGACCAGGTGTACTTTCTGGATGGTATTGAACACTAAATGCAGGTCTGTCTTTTAAACGAATTCCTTCAATAGAATTGTCGTTTAAATTTAAATGGGTAATCTCCACATTTGCATGAGTGCGCACCGCTTCTGGATTTACACCAAACCCATGATTTTGTGTGGTGATTTCGCACTGACCTGTGATAATATTTTTTACCGGATGGTTCAATCCACGGTGTCCATGGTGCATTTTAAAGGTTGGAATATCGTTTGCCAAAGCCAATAGTTGGTGCCCTAAGCAAATACCAAACAAAGGCTTATTTTCTTTTAGAATATCTTTCACAGTTGCAACTGCATAAGGCATTGCAGAAGGATCTCCAGGGCCATTAGATATAAAATATCCACTAGGATTAAACTCTTTTAATTTACTCAATGGCGTTTTAGCTGGATAAACACGAACATGTGCTCCCCTACTAACCAAGCATTCTAAAATATGTTGTTTCACACCAAAATCCAATACAGCCACTTTAATGCTTGCATTGGTATCTCCTAATTCATATTCTTCATTAGTACTAACCGTGCTAGCTAATTCCAAACCATCCATATTAGGCACTGCAGCAAGCATTTCCTTCAATTTGTCTATATCTAATACTGACGATGAAATAATACAATTCATGGCCCCTTTGGTGCGTATATGAGCCACTAATGCCCTTGTATCAATATCGTCAATAGCAACAATATGATTGGCTATTAAATAATCCTTTAAATTTCCATTGGCCAATTGTCGGCTATATTGATTCTCTAAATTTCTTGCTATTAACCCGTGTATTTTTACAGAACTACTTTCTACATCTACATCTTTTACACCATAATTACCAATATGTACATTATTCATGATCAATACTTGACCTGTATAACTAGGATCGGTAAATACTTCTTGGTAACCAGTCATTCCTGTATTAAAACAAATTTCACCGGTTGCTGTACCGATTGTTCCAAAAGCTTGGCCGTGAAATACATGACCATCAGCTAATACTAAAATTGCGGGTTGTTTGGCTTGAGACATTTTGGTTCTTTCTATTTAATGGTGCAAAAAAAACACATCTACCAATAATAAACATATTTTTTTTTACACATTGGGCTAAAAAAAAGGCAAGACCAATAAAGTCTTGCCTGTTATATGAAATTGAATTCATTTAATTAGTCAGCAGCTTTATCTTCTGCAGATGGAGTTTCTTCAGCTTCTGCAACTGGAGTTTCTTCAACAGTTGGTTCAACAACTACTGCTTCTTCAACAATTGGAGTAGCTTCAACAGCATCTGCTTTTTTCTTAGCACCACCAGCACGACGTGTTTTCTTAGCTGGTTCAGCAGCTTTGTCAATACCATTGCCATAGATTTCGTTGAAATCAACCAACTCAATCATTGCTTTTTCTGCATTATCACCTGGGCGTATGCCTAGTTTCAAAACCCTAGTATATCCACCCGGACGAGTAGCCACTTTAGGACCCACTACTGTGAATAACTCTTTCACAGCTGCTTTGTCTTGTAATTGCGCAAAAACCAAACGGTGGTTATGACTAATTTGTAAAGCTGTTTCGTTCTTTTTAGTTTTAGTAATCAACGGCTCAACATAAGTTCTTAAAGCTTTAGCTTTTGCCAAAGTAGTAACAATACGTTTGTGTGTGATTAATTGACTAGCTAGGTTCTGTAATAAAGCAACTCTGTGTGCTTTTTTACGGCCTAGGTTATTGATTTTGTCTCCGTGACGCATGACAGTTGTTTTTATATCTTATACCGTGTCGGGAATATAAGATGTGAATAATGGAATAGAACTATAGAAACGATTAGTTATCTAAATTGTCTAAACCTAATTTGTTTAAATCCATACCAAAGCTCAAGCCTCTTTCAGTTAAAACTTGCTCAATTTCAGACAAAGATTTTTGACCGAAGTTTCTGAACTTCATCAAGTCTTCTTGTTCGTATTGAACTAGTTCACTTAAGCTATTGATTTTAGCAGCTTTTAAGCAATTGAATGCACGTACAGATAGATCTAAATCTTCTAGTGGTGTTTTCAACACTTTGCGTAATTGTAATACGTGCTCGTCAACTACATCTTCTTTTTTGTCTTCTTTATTATCAAAAGTGATATTTTCATCGGTGATGATCATCAAATGTTGAATTAGAATACGAGAAGCTTGTTTTACTGCATCTTCTGGATGAATGGTACCATCGGTAGCAACATCTAAAATTAGTTTTTCGTAATCGGTTCTTTGTTCAACACGATAATTTTCAATAGCGTATTTAACGTTCTTGATTGGCGTGTGAATAGAATCAATTGCTATGTAACCGAATGGAGCGTCTTTAACTTTGTTTTCTTCTGCAGGGATATAACCACGACCTTTTGCAATCGTTAATTCGATATCCATTTTAGAAGTGTTATCCATCGTGCAGATCACTAGTTCTGGGTTCATCACCTGGAAACCTTGAGATGCTTCGCCAATCATACCTGCATTAAATTCAGTACGACCTTTGATAGATAAACTGATTTTCTCGTTAGGTACATCATGCTCTACATTTTTCTTAAAACGTACTTGCTTTAAGTTTAAGATCACTTCTGTAACGTCTTCGGTGATACCTTTAATAGTTGCAAACTCGTGGTCTACGCCTTCGATTTTGATACCAACAATAGCAAACCCTTCCAAAGAACTTAATAATACTCTGCGTAGAGCGTTACCAATTGTCAGACCGAAGCCTGGCTCTAAGGGACGGAATTCAAACTGTCCTTCAAAATCTGTTGCCTTTTGTAAAACGATTTTGTCTGGCTTCTGAAAGCTTAATATTGCCATATTAGAACTTGTTTTTTACTGATGAATCTTTAACCCAAATAGGCTAAAGGAATATTGTTAAGATTAGTACCTGAAATTGACTCCCAGGTGTTTAATTATTTAGAATACAATTCAACGATCAACTGCTCCTTAATATTTTCAGGAACATGCTCGCGTTCTGGCATTGTAATAAAAGTACCTTTTTTCTCTGCTTCGTTCCAATCTAACCATCCAAATTTTGGATTTTTACCACGACTCTTACTAGTTACAGCAGAATTGTCGGCACTTTTTGGTTTGTAAGAAACAATATCACCTGGCTTACAAGTATAAGAAGGAACGTTCATTACTTCACCATTTACAAGAATATGCTTGTGGTTTACTAACTGACGAGCTTCTGGACGACTAGCTGTTAATCCTAAACGGAAAACAGTGTTGTCTAAACGAGACTCCAATAATTTTATTAGATTTTCGCCGGTAACACCTTTAATACGTTGTGCTTCTTCGAAAGTTTTACGGAATTGTCGCTCTAAAACACCATAAGTGTATTTCGCTTTTTGCTTTTCGCGTAATTGTAATGCATATTCACCTAAGGTTTTACGCTTACGTGCTGCACCATGCTGACCCGGAGGGTTGCTATTTTTGCCTAACCACTTAGCATTACCTAAGATTGGTTCGCCAAAAATTCTGGAGATTTTGGTCTTGGGACCTGTGTAACGTGCCATTTCTTTTTGTTTGTTGATTTTTTAATGTCGACACTGTATCAGTAAAAATCTAAAATAGATGCAGTGCCCTTATGAATAGTTTTGGTTAGCAAGCATTTCAATAAAGAAATAATGCCAACACAAATTAAACCCTACGTTGTTTTGGAGGACGACAACCATTGTGTGGTAAAGGGGTAACGTCTTTGATAGAAGTTACTTCAATACCTGATTGCGCAATTGAACGAATAGAACTTTCACGACCAGCACCAGGGCCTTTCACAAACACATCTACTCTTTTCAAACCTGCATCAACTGCAACTTTTGCAGCATCGGCAGCAGCCATTTGAGCAGCATAAGGTGTATTCTTTTTAGAACCTTTAAAGCCCATTTTACCAGCACTACTCCAACTAATTACCTGTCCGGTTTTGTTGGTAAAGCTGATAATAATGTTGTTAAAGGTTGCTGAAATACGAACTTCACCAGCCGCGTCAACTTTTACAATTCTTTTCTTCGCAGCAGTTTTAGCACTGTTTTGCGTTTTTGTTGGTTTTGCCATTTTTTGTTTTTGAGGTATTCATCCCAAACTTTTTTGGGACTGATTAACAATGGAAAATCCCGAACTGATTCGGGAACCGATTCACTCTCCTTTCTATTACAGAAGATCCAAGCTGAAGCGGATTATTTAATACGAATGCGTATGTTGCAAGCAACATACGCATTCGACTAATTATTTCTTAGCAATTTTCTTTTTACCCGCAACTGTTTTACGTTTACCTTT
>JAPLEL010000263.1 GCA_026391415.1 Bacteroidota bacterium | reverse complement strand
TCCTACCAATAACACCAAACTAGTACTAAGACCTATATACACACTTAGGCGAGATAATTTAAACGTAACTACTTCTTCGTAGGTGTCGTCATTCATTACCGACAGGCGGTAATTATTGCGCAATCGCTTGAGGGTATCGTTATGTTCTAGTTTAGCCATATTGTTAAATCAAGATAAAGGTAGGATTCAATACGCTTTTAGCAACTTTGAAATAAGAAATATCTGTAATTTTAAATAGATTTTCTTTACTATTGTTTAAATGAGCCTGATAAAGTACAAAATAGTTGGTTTTTGTTTACTGTGTGCATCTCTATTATTGTTTCAATATAAGGGAAGTGCACAAGCTTTTAGCACCATTGAACTCAATAAACCGGATAAATACGAAAATAGAACCCTCCCTGCCGAAAACACCCCTTTAACCAAAATATCGCGTACCAAAAAATTCTATCAAAATACAGTTAGCCATTATAATTATTATTTTAATGCCAATAAAAAAATTGCGGAGATTTTAGAAAAAGGAAAAGCAGTTTTTAAAGAAGATTATACTACCCTACTGCCTTTTTACAATTATACAATAAAAGATTTATCTGAAGATAGAACACAGTTAGACTCTGTGATTTACAAATGCACTGCAGGTATTGTTTTACACGACTTAAGGTCTGACTGGGTAGATGATTTGTATTTACTAATGGGGCAGGCCTTTTTATTTAGAAATGACTTTGATTCTGCAACGCAGGTGTTTAAATACATTAACTATGCTTTTTCGGCAAAGGATGGTGGTTATGATATTCCTATTGGAAGTAATGCTAGCAATAACAATGGCATATTTTCAATTGTTACCAAAGAATCCAAATCAGTTTGGAAAAAACTAACTACAGACCCGCCAAGTAGAAATGAAAGCTTTTTATGGCAAATAAGAACCTATCTAGAACAAAACGAATTATCTGCAGCAGAGGGCCTAATTCAATTACTAAGAGCAGACCCTAATTTTCCAAAAAGACTAGCTCCTAAATTACACGAAATGGCTGCCTTTGCATTTTATAAAGAGCAATCTACAGATAGTGCTGCATGGCATTTGAATAAGGCATTAGAACAAACCATCAATAGACAAGAAAAAGCACGTTGGCAGTTTTTGATAGGACAATTATATACTTTGTCTAAAAAAGATAGTTTAGCTGTTCATGCCTATCAATTAGCTATTAATAATACAGTAGACCCTACATTAGAAGTATATGCACACTTAGCAATTAGTGCATTAGAAGCTGGTCATAAAAAAAATGCTGTTGAAGAAAACTTAAACGAATTATTAAAAATGGGTAAACGCCCATTATTTGAAGGTTATAAAGACATCATTTATTATGCTGCTGCAAAATTAGCCATCCAACAAAATCAATTTAAAGCAGCGCAAAATTATTTAACAAAAAGTCTGCAATCAAGTGCTGGAAATCCATCACAGAAAGAAGCAAGTTTATTATTACTATCAGATTTAAATTACGATAGAAAAAATTATTCCGACGCTTATAGTTTATACGACAGCTTACAAATTTTGCAATTAAAAGAAATAGATAAAATTAAAGTTGAATCACGCAAGCCTGGCTTAAAAATTATTACCGAAAATATGGCTATTATTAGCCGAGAAGATAGTTTACAAAAATTGGCGCTCATGCCCGTTGAAGAAAGAAATACTGCTATTAAAAATAAATTAAAACAACTTCGAAAATTAGCTGGATTAAAAGAACAAGAAAATCAAGATTTAAGTTTTGGAGTCGGAAATTTAATGAGCAATAGTATGCAACCCACCGATTTGTTTTCTGCTGGTAATAATGAATTTTATTTTCAAAATACCTCTTTAAAACAAAATGGCTTTGTTGAATTTAAATCTAAATGGGGCACTCGACCCAATATAGATAACTGGCGCAGACAATCCGCCATAGAAAAATCATTTGCCAAATCAAATCCAACTGCAATAGCAACAGTAAAAACATTAGTTGATAAAAACACAACAACTACAGCAGTTGTAGCAGAAGAACTAAATTTTGAATCTTTAGAGAGCAAGCTGCCATTAACCTCCCAAAAAATGTCGGCATCTTATGTGCTAATTTTAAATGCACTACTAGCAAACGGATCTGTATTTCAAAATCAAATAACCGATTACCCAAGCGCTATTGAGGTATATAAAACAATCATCAAACGTTTTCCAGATATTAGTGAAACCGAAAAGTCGTTATTTAATTTAGCCAACTGTTATGATAGAAATAACCAACCAACGCAAGCTGATTCGGTGCGCGGTTTATTGGGTAAAAATTTTGTTGGTGGCGTTTATACAAAACAGTTAGCCAATAATACTACTAATAAAAAAACAGATCCTGCATCGGATGGCTATACAAAAATCTATAACCTATTTGTATCAGGTGATTTTAATGAGGCATTTACTGCAAAACAACAAGCCGATAAATTATACGGAAAAACTTATTGGACACCCCAACAATTATTTATTGAATCTATTTATTACGTTAAACAAAGAAACGATAGTACCGCTATTAATACACTACACCAATTAATTCAATTGTTTCCAAAATCAATTATGGCAACAAAAGCGTCTACTATGATTGAAGTATTAAATAAGCGAAAAGAAATAGAAACTTATTTAACTAATTTAAGTATCCAAAAAATCGATGAGCCAATTACACGTGCCGTTGATTTAAACAATAGCTCGGCCGAAAAAAATACTACTACGGCACAACCAATAGGCATTTCTAAATCAGTTCCTAGCGAATTAAAAATGGGCGGTAAATTAGAAGCCATTGGCCTAGCCCCCAACAAAACAAACGGATACAATTTTAATGCTGCAGATTCTCAATATGTAGTTGTTGTATTAGATAAAGTAGATGCCATTTTTGCTAGCGAAGCAAAGAATGCGTTTAATCGTTTTAATAGAGAAACAACTAGTAATCAAAATATTGTATTGAACACAATGCCTTTAAATACCCAATACCAATTTATTATGATGGGTCCCTTTATAAATGCTGCAGATGCAATTGGATATATTAGTAAAACAAAACCCTTTGCTAAATCAAGAATCATACCTTGGCTATCGGCAGAAAAATATAGTTTTACAATCATTAGTAATAAAAATCTAACTAAATTAATAGACACAAAAGATATACCGGCATATCAAAAGTTTATTCGAGAAATATTTCCGGATGTATTTTAGTTTAATCATTAATTTCTATGTTAGTTTTTAAATAAGTTTATCGTAATTTTTATACAAATAAATATGTCTAAACCAGTTAAAATATTTTGGCGCATTTTTTTTGGATCAATGGGCTTTATAGCGCTGTTTCTATTAATGATTAATTGGGGTTGGATTGGCGATATGCCAGATATTGAAGACATTGAAAACCCAACAGCCTTACAAGCCAGTCAGGTATATGCACAAGACGGCTACTTGATGGGTAAATATTATATAGAAGACCGAATCAATGTATTATATAAAGACATAAGCAAGCATGCTATTAATGCACTTGTTGCCACCGAAGACAAACGCTTTTTTGAACACAGTGGTATTGATGCACAAGGTTTGGCAAGGGCTTTCTTTTATTTAGGAAGTCAGGGTGGTGCCAGTACTATTACCATGCAAACTGCCAAAAACTTATTTACAGAAAATTGGAGCACTAAAAATTTCTTACTTAGAAGTATTCAAAAATTAAAGGAAGGAATTATTGCCATTAAATTAGAGCGCAATTTTACCAAAGAAGAAATCCTAACACTTTATTTAAATACGGTAGCATTTGGCGATAATGTATTTGGTATTCGCAATGGTGCAAAAACATTTTTTCAAAAAGAACCCGACCGTTTAAATGTAGAAGAAGCGGCTGTATTAATAGGTATGATTAATGGACCAGGTTTGTACAATCCACGCCGAAACCCACGCCAGGCTTTAGAAAGAAGGAATTTAGTATTAAACAGAATGGTTTCAAAAAACTATTTGGGTGCTGCAGAGGCAGAAATACTTAAGCATAAGCCCATCGAATTAAATTTTAAAAAATTAGACGAGAGTGCTGGATTAGGACCCTACTTTAGAATGATTTTGGGCGAAGACATGAAAAAATGGTGCAAAATACATCACAAATCTAATGGAGATAATTACGATTTATTTAGAGATGGATTGCGTATTTACACCACTATCAATCCACGGATGCAGCAATATGCAGAAGAAGCAGTTGCCAAGCATATGAGTTATATGCAAAAGCTCTTAAACACCCAAGAAAATATAAAAACGGGGGCTATTTGGAAAAACTTTGAATCAATTTTAGAGTCGGCCATGAAGCAAAGTGATCGATGGCATAACCTTAAAAAAGAAGGAATAGACGAAGAAGAAATTAGGGCATCCTTTAAACAAAAAATTAAAATGCACGTGTTTACATGGAATAATACCCGTGGAAAAGATACCGTGATGACCCCATATGATTCTATAAAATACCACCGTCAAATGCTACAAGCAGGATTCATGGTAATGGATCCATTAACAGGAGAAGTGAAAGCATGGGTTGGTGGTATAGACTTTAAAACATTTAAATACGACCACGCCAATATCAATACAAAAAGACAAGTAGGTTCTACCATGAAACCGCTTTTGTATAGTTTGGCCATTGAAGAAGCAGGATTTACACCCAACACAACAGTATACGATAACCAACAAAGTTTTGGCGCATATGGATTGGTGCCTGCAACAAGTAAGTCTTGCACAGGCGCTGCAATGCCAATGGCAGAGGCATTGGCCAAGTCGCGCAACTGTGCGTCGGCATATATTATGAAACAATTAGACAACACAGGTAACAATGGAGCAAAACGTTTTGTGGAGTATTTAAAGCGTTGTAACCTGCAAACAAAAATTGAACCCTACCCTTCTATAGCACTTGGATCTTGCGAAATTTCTTTGTTTGAAATGATGCAAGCATATAGCATGTTTCCTGGCAGAGGACTCAATGCAAAGCCCATGTTTATTACAAGGATTGAAGATAGAAACGGAAATGTATTAGAGAGTTTTAGTCCACAACGCAAAGAAGTAATTAGTGATGTATCAGCTTACTCTGTAATTAAAATGATGCAAGGTGTAGTGCAAGTAGGAACAGCGCGTGGCATTTGGAGTTATGACCTACCAGCAGGATTGGAAATTGCTGGAAAAACAGGAACCACCAATGAAAATAGTGATGCATGGTTTATGGGTTATACACCTCAATTATTAGCAGGAACTTGGGTGGGTGCAGACGACAGATTTATTCGATTTAGTAATGAAAATTTAAATGGACAAGGTGCACGAGCCGCCATGCCAATTTGGGCCTATTTCTTTGCCAAAGCAGCCGCTGACCCTAATTGTGGCATTGATGTAAACCAAACTTTTGTGAAGCCAGAAACTATGCCAAATGATATTTTAATTGATTATATCAATGGAACAGCCGCACCACTTGGTGCAGAAGGTGAAGACCAAGGAAACGGAACAGTTACAGACTATAGTGTACCAAAAGACATTAAGCCAGAAGATATAAAAGCAGAGTCTGATCCATTGGAGGATACTAAAAAAACAACCATTAAACCAATTGATAATAAAGATAAAACGGTTCCAAAACCTCTAGATGGCAAACCTGCCATTACCCCACCTGCAGTAATAAAACCTGTAGACAAAGTCAAAGCAGTTATGCCTCCCCCCATTAAAAAAACGGGTACAGGAAATAATTAAAAGGCCTTACTAAATCATCATTGCTTTTACAAAATCGCTCACTAAAAAACTAATGAGTTTACCTGTACTGGCACTAGTTCTACCATCAAGTAACTGAGTAGCACCTTCGCAAATATGTATATAAGCCACTTTTGATTGACAAGTTGTAAAGGACTGCTTGCACTGCTTAAAACATCTTCTACGCAATCTAAGTCTAATTCAATACCACAATAAGTATCATCAGTAAAACTTGTAGCGTGCCCAATTGCTTGCAAAAAAGTTCTTTTTTCATGAACAAAAATATCTTCGTAAGTAATACAATCAAAAAAAGGATTGTTTACAATATCTATCCAAATATTTTGTGGTAAATAGTTTTCTTGCAAACCAATTACACAATATTTTTGTAAATATCCGTCTTCTTCTGCATAACTAAATCCATTGCCACTATGCCTTCCTTCTATTGGACCTAGGTTTGCATGCGCGTCTAAATTAATGGCATTTAATTGCGCAACAGGAATTACACCAGCTTTATACAATCCTTTGGCAGCACCTTTTATACAAGGGTATGAATTATTGTGTCCTCCACCAATCACAATTGGAATTTTATTGTTCTGTGTAATTAAGTGTATTAGTTGTTCTACCAATGAATCAATGGTATTAACTGCATGACGGTAAGCTTCAGCACGCTCATTGTAAGACTGGGCATTTTGCTCAATCAAATGCTCCATTGCAGAAAAATCAAAATGGCCAAGCAATAAAATTTCGCCTCCTTCTAAAAAATCATTGCTTTGAGTATTTAAAAAAGCTTGCAGAAAATTTATCCATGCAGTGTCGGCACCTCCAATACCCAAATTAGCTTTCACCCCAATATCTTCAGGCACACCTATCAAAACATATTTAGACTTTGATTGTTGTAATGAAAGTTCTATTTGATGATGGTTTGAAATTACTATTATCATTGTATTGTATAATATTTCTAGAAGATTGTATTGGTAGTTGTTGTGATTGTTGTTGTGATTGTCGTTGTTGTGATTG
>JAPLEL010000253.1:2748-11596 GCA_026391415.1 Bacteroidota bacterium | reverse complement strand
TCATACTTTGAGCTCTTGGTAACGCCATAGGTAGAAGAATCCGTAGTGGCTTGACCAAAGAAATTCACCACGCGTTCGCCGTTGGAACCAGTTCCAACCGCGGAATTAAATTTCAGGTACACGGTGTATTTAAAAATCCTTTTTGTAGACCACGAACAGCATATTGCCATCATAGAATTATTGGGTGAATGGAACGATGCCATTGAAAATGATATCATGGAACTCAAACGCGAAATCATTGATGTGTTATACAAACAAAAAATATTCAAATTCTTATTAATTGCAGAAAACGTTCTTAATTTCCATAGTAGCGACAAAGAATACTACCAAGAATGGTTTGAGGAAACCAGTGAAGAAAATGGCTGGATCGTAGCGCTGAATATGCCTGCTGCAACGCAACAAGATTTTAGAAAAAAGAAATTACAGTATTATATTGAATTGATGGAAATACCCGATTGGCGCATTTATCACCCCATTCATTTGTTTCAAAAAATTGATGAACAATTGATGAAGCGACTCGATAACTAAAAGTCATTACCTTTACGCCACAAATAAGCATATATGTCATTACCAGTTAATAATAAGAATAGCGGCAAGCCGGGAAGTAAAAATCCTAAACTTGGCGGACAAGGTTCAAAATTCATTGCAAAGCCAGGCGCTAAAGCAGTAGGAACTACCAAAAAACCAATTAAAACTGGCGGATCAAGAGGTAGTTAATTAGCCATCTAATACACCAAATCTTCATAAGCGGCTTGTAATTCATTGTATGCATGTTGGTCTTTGGCTAATTTTGCAGCGGTCATACCTTTCTCATACCAGTCTATTGCTAATTGGGTTTGTTCTAATTTCTCCAATAATTTGGCTAAATGATAGTAAGAACCAATACTCTGGCAGCAAACTCCTCTCCTGTTTTTATATATTCTAACGCTAGGGCATGTCGTAAAAAATTATCGGTAGGATTATCTTTTAAAAATTCCTTAATTTTTTCAATTCTTTCCATAATTCAAAGTTACTAGAAGCTGCTGAAACTATTGTACAGCCTAATAGATATTATAATAACAAAGTTTTAAATAATTTATCCGATAAATACTTCTTAATGCCATTGTAGGTTAAAATTCATTTGTATATTTGTAAATAGTTGTTTATGCAACTATTTATCTATTTAGCCAAAATGTTCCGTTATGAAAATACTGGTTTGTATTAATAAAGCTCCAGATACTACCTCAAAAATTGCCTTTAAAAATAACAACACAGCTTTTGAAGAATCAGGCGTACAATGGATCATCAATCCTTACGACGAATGGTATTCATTGGTTCGTGCCATTGAATTGAAAGAAAAAGATCCAACAACAATTATTCATATAGTTACAGTAGGTTCAGCAGACTGCGATCCTATCATTCGTAAAGCATTTGCACTTGGCGGTGATGAAGCGTTTAGAATTAATATAGACAGTACAGATAGTTATTTTATTGCCGCCCAAATTGCCGATTTAGCCAATAACAACAAATATGATTTAATATTTACTGGCAAAGAATCCATTGATTATAATAGTGCTGCTATTGGTGGTATTATTGCCCAATTAATTGATGCACCCTATATTTCCCTGGCTACCTTATTTGAACTCAATGGCCATACTGCAACAATTACACGTGAAATTGAAGGTGGAGAAGAAGTTGCAGAAGTAAATTTACCAGTAGTGGTGAGTTGTCAAAAAGGAATGGCAGAACAACGAATACCTAATATGCGTGGAATAATGGCTGCACGCACAAAACCATTGAATGTAATTGAGCCAATTGCACAAGAAACTTTTACTAGCATTATCAATTTCGAATTACCTCCAGCAAAAGCAGGAGTTAAATTAATTGCTGCAGATAATGTAGCCGAATTAATTAAACTATTACACGAAGAAGCCAAAGCATTTTAATCTTTAAAATTATTCAACTAATGTCAGTATTAATATTCATAGAACATACAGAAGGACTAATAAAAAAATCTGCTCATGAAATACTTACTTATGGTGCTATATTGGCAGCACAATTAGGTACTACTGCAGAAGGCTTGGTGCTTGGTACTGTTACCGAAAATCTAACAGCACTAGGAAAATATGGTGTTACCAAAATTAACCAAATTAATAATGAATCTTTAAATACTATTGATTCAAAATTGTATGCAGCAACTATTGCAGAAGCTGTTGCTATTACAGGTGCATCGGTTATTATTTTTTCACACACACCAACTGGAAAATCAATTGCAGCGAGGGTTTCTGCAAAACTAAAAGCAGGAATGGTATCAGGCGCGGCTGCTTTACCAGATACCTCTAACGGTTTTGTAGTTCGTAAGTCTGTCTTCTCCAGCAAAGCATACGCAAACATTAGTATCAACACTCCTATTAAAGTAATTTCAGTAAATCCAAATAGTATTTCTGCAGTGATTGGAGATGGCGATGCAACAATAAACCAATTAACAATTAATGTAGGTGCTCCTAGCATAAAAACCATAGCAGTTAATAAAATAACCGGTGAAATTCCTTTAACTGAAGCAGATATTGTAGTAAGTGGTGGACGTGGATTAAAAGGACCAGAAAACTGGGGTGTTTTATTAGATTTAGCAAAAGCATTAGGTGCTGCAACAGCTTGTAGTAGACCAGTTGGTGATGCACATTGGAGACCACACCACGAACACGTAGGACAAACAGGTGTTCAAGTTGCACCTAACTTATACATTGCCTTAGGTATTTCTGGTGCAATTCAACATTTAGCAGGTGTGAATAGAAGTAAAACAATAGTGGTTATTAATAAAGATCCAGAAGCACCTTTTTTTAAATCTGCCGACTATGGAATTGTTGGAGACTTATTCGAAATTGTACCGCAAATGACTGCAGAAATTAAAAGAATAAAAGGAATCGCATAAGTTTCAAAGACTATATCAGTAAATTATAAACCGCTTATCACTGTAAATTTTCGTTGGGCAGTCTAGATTCGTATTTAATTTTGTTTACTTTTGTTACGATATGAAGAAGATTAAACTGGAAATAGTTGCACTTTCACATAGTATTACACAATCGCATTCTTATGCTGTAGTACTTGGAGAATTAAATGGATTGCGCAGGCTTCCTATTGTAATTGGAGGATTTGAAGCACAAGCAATAGCAGTAGCACTTGAACATATGCAACCCAGTCGTCCGCTCACTCATGATCTTATGAAAAACTTCATGAATTCCTTTGGTATTGAATTACAAGAAATAATTATTAGCGATTTACAGGAAGGTATATTTTATTCAAAATTAGTTTGCTATACCACCAATGATACTATTGAAATTGATAGTCGCACTAGTGATGCACTAGCACTGGCAGTTCGCTTTAGTTGTCCTATTTATACTTACGAACATATTTTAGAAAATGCCGGAATATTAATGGATGACACTACTAATAAAAAAACAAGTTCCGATTCATTAAGAACAGAAGAATTTAATTCTGATCATGAAAATCTTAGCAGTCTAGTATTAGAAGAACTACAAATTTTACTCAACAAAGTTTTAGAACAAGAAGATTATATCAGAGCAATTTCCATACGAGACGAGATTCAAAAAAGAAAAAAATAGACACCTTGTATGGTAGCATTCCCCAACTGCAAAATAAATCTAGGACTGCATATCACGCAAAAAAGGGCTGATGGATACCATAATATTGAAACCGTTTTTTATCCCATTGCTTTAAATGATATTTTAGAAATTATTCCAACAAATAACTCTAACAATATTGAATACAATAGTTCTGGTATTCCTATCTCTGGAAATAGTGTCGATAATCTTTGTATAAAAGCCTATCATTTATTAAAAAAAGATTTTCCAAAAATTCCTTCCATCCAAATGCATTTGCATAAAAATATTCCAATGGGTGCAGGACTTGGTGGAGGAAGTGCAGACGGAAGCTTTGCGTTGAAAATGATGAATCAGCAATTTCAATTAAATTTATCTGATGCACAATTGATTCAGTATGCTTTGCTATTAGGAAGTGATTGTCCTTTTTTTATTTTGAATACAGCTTGTATAGGTAAAGGACGTGGAGAACTATTAACACCAATTGAATTAGATCTTTCTTCATATAAAATACAAATCATTAATCCAGGTATTCACATTAATACAGGTTGGGCCTTTTCTCAAATAAATCCAACGCAACCAATATTGTCTATCGAACAAATTATTCAACAACCTATTGAGGCATGGAAAGGAAAATTAACCAACGATTTTGAACCACCTGTTTGCAAGCATTATCCTGAAATTGCTTTACTAATAAACCAATTATACAAAGCCAATGCAGTGTATGCAGCACTTTCGGGAAGCGGCAGTACTGTTTTTGCGTTATTTAAAAAATCAGATCCCATACAAATTTCAGTTCCTGATCATTACTATACTAAGCTAGTTGATTAGATTTTATCTAACAAAATTGCACAATCATTAAACAATCTCAAAAATTATAGGATAGATTACATTTCACTAGTAGCAATTTGCGAATTTTATAGTAAATTGCCTGAATCGATTGCCCGCCAAATATTTCCTGAATATTAATAATTCGGTTTTGTATGCTTGATAATAAAAACAAGCAAGGATTATATGATCCTTCGTTTGAACATGATGCCTGCGGTATTGGTTTTGTAGCTAATATTAAAGGAAATAAATCGCACCAATATATTTCTGATGCATTGACTGTATTGGAAAACATGGAACACCGTGGTGCCTGTGGTTGCGAAAATAATACAGGTGATGGGGCTGGAATTATGCTTCAAATGCCACATGAGTTTTTCTTTGACGAATGTTTGCACCTTGGTATTACATTGCCTGAATATGGCAGATATGGTGTAGGATTCTTGTTTTTTTCAAAAGAAATTAGTGTAAGAGAAGAGTGTAGAGATATTTTTAATAGAGCTGCCGAAAAACTCGGTTTAGAAATCCTTGGCTATAGAAGGGTTCCAGTAAATAGAACCGATATTGGACCTACGGCTTTATCTGTAGAACCTTGTATGGAACAGGTTTTCATAGCTTGTCCAGACCATATTCATGATTCTGAAGCTTTTGAACGCAAATTATTTGTACTCAGAAACTATGCAACCCATACCATTCAAAATAGCGTTAAAAAAGACCAAGTAGGTTTCTATTTATCTTCTTTATCGTATAAAACAATCGTTTACAAAGGACAATTAACTAGTTTACAAGTTCGTGGTTATTTCCCCGATTTGAATGATAAAAGAGTGGTTTCTGCTTTTGGCTTAGTGCACTCTCGTTTTGCCACTAATACCTTCCCTTCTTGGAAATTAGCACAGCCTTTCAGATATATTGCCCATAATGGCGAAATCAATACCCTACAAGGAAATTTAAATTGGTTACGCACCAGTGAAAAATACTTTACATCTCCATTCTTTACAAAAGAAGAAATGGACATGTTGCTACCTATTGTAACCAACGGCCAATCCGACTCTGCTAGTCTAGACAATATGATTGAGTTGCTCACATTAACGGGTCGTTCATTGCCACATGTAATGATGATGCTTATTCCAGAAGCATGGGATGACAACAAAGACATGGATGCCATTAAAAAAGCCTTCTATGAATTCCACGCTTGCTTTATGGAACCATGGGATGGCCCAGCTTCTATTTCCTTTACAGATGGAAAAATTATTGGTGCAACACTTGATAGAAATGGATTAAGACCTTCTAGATATTGTGTTACCAATGATGATCGTGTAATTATGGCTTCCGAAACAGGCGTATTACCAATTGATCCATCCACCATTATTGAAAAAGGCCGACTACAACCAGGTAAAATGTTTGTAGTGGATATGGAACAAGGACGTATTATAAGTGACGAAGAATTAAAACAAGATATCTGTTCTAATAAAACTTATGCAGAATGGCTCAATAAATATAAAATCCGTTTAGAAGAACTTCCAGAGCCTAGGGTAATGTTTACCCATTTAGAACAAGATCAGGTTTTTAAATACCAAAAAGTATTCGGTTATTCAACAGAAGATTTAGATAATATTATTGCCCCAATGGCTATTGATGGAAAAGAACCCATTGGCTCGATGGGAACGGATACACCATTAGCAATATTGAGCGATGAACCACAACATTTAAGTAGTTATTTTAGGAAGCACTGGAAATTTATTAGTAGAAAATCCATTGGCTTGCCATGTGGTTGCCTTGCAACAACCTGTTTTAAATAACCACGAGTTAGAAAAAATTAGAAGTATTGATACCGGTGTGTTTCAAGCAAAAACATTACAAACTTATTTTAGGGCCGATGGAAAAGCTGGCTCACTAAAAAAAGGTCTTGATCGTTTATGCAGATATGCTGTAGATGCAGTAGAAGATGGATTTGAGGTAATCATTCTAACAGATCGTGCCATTGATTCAGACCATGCACCAATTCCTTCATTACTTGCTACAGCTGCGGTTCACCACCACTTAATTAGAAAAGGTTTACGCGGTCAAGTTGGAATTATTGTAGAAGCTGGAGACGTTTGGGAAGTACACCATTTTGCATGTTTGATAGGTTTTGGCGCTACTGCTATCAATCCATATTTGGCACTATCTACTATACGCGATATGCGTTTAAGCGGAAAAATGCAAACAACATTAGAACCAGAATACCTAAAGAAAAATTATATCAAAGCCGTTAACGATGGGCTTTTGAAAGTGTTTTCTAAAATGGGTATTTCAACTTTGCAGTCTTACCAAGGTGCACAGATTTTTGAAATCATTGGATTAAATAGTGAAGTAGTTGACACGTATTTTTCTGGCGCAACTTCACGTATTCAAGGAATGGGATTAGACGAGATTGCTAGAGAAACGCTATCAAAACATTTCTTTGCATTTAGCCGTAAAGAAATTCCTGTAGACCGTTTACCAGTGGGTGGTGTCTATCAATGGAAACGCAAAGGAGAATTCCATTTATTCAATCCACAAACTATCCATTTATTACAACATTCTACGCAATCTAACGACTACGAGACCTTTAAAAAATATAGTAAACTTGTAGATGATCAAGCGGTAAAAGCCTGTACTATTAGAAGTCAGTTTCAATTTAAACGCAATCTTCCCGCCATTTCAATTGATGAAGTAGAACCAGCAGAAAGTATTTACAAACGTTTTGCGTCTGGCGCCATGTCGTTTGGTTCCATTTCTTGGGAAGCACATACTACGCTTGCCATTGCCATGAATCGATTGGGCGGAAAAAGCAATACAGGAGAAGGTGGAGAAGACGAAATCCGTTTTACAAAAATGGAAAATGGAGATTCGATGCGTTCCTCTATTAAACAAGTTGCTTCTGCACGTTTTGGTGTAACCAGTTATTATTTATCAGAAGCCGACGAATTACAAATTAAAATGGCGCAAGGTGCAAAACCTGGCGAAGGCGGACAACTTCCCGGACACAAAGTGGATGACTGGATTGGTAAAACCAGACACTCTACACCAGGTGTTGGTTTAATATCTCCGCCGCCACACCACGATATTTATTCTATTGAAGATTTGGCGCAACTAATATTCGATTTAAAAAATGCCAACAGAGCTGCGAGAATCAATGTAAAATTGGTTTCTAAAGCTGGCGTTGGAACCATAGCAGCTGGTGTAGCAAAAGCAAAAGCCGATGTAGTTTTAATATCGGGTTTCGATGGAGGAACAGGTGCATCGCCCATTAGTTCTATCAAACACGCAGGTTTGCCCTGGGAATTAGGTTTAGCAGAAGCGCATCAAACATTGGTAAAGAATAAGTTACGTAGTAGAGTTGTTTTACAAGCAGACGGTCAAATGAAAACCGGAAGAGATATTGCTGTTGCAGCATTTTTAGGGGCCGAAGAATGGGGAGTAGCCACAGCGGCACTAATTGTTGAAGGATGTATTATGATGAGCAAATGTAATAGGAGACCCAGATCATATTGTTAACTTTTTTAAGTTCATTACACAAGAACTCCGCGAAATTATGGCTGAGCTAGGCTATAGAACTGTTAATGAAATGATTGGACAGGTTGAAAATCTTGAAATGAGAGAGTGCATCAACCATTGGAAATCTGGTAAATTAGATTTGAGTCCAATATTATACAAAGAGCCTGCTGATGCTACTACAGGTTTATACAACCAAGAAACACAAGACCATGGCTTAAGCGATGTGTTGGATTGGCAATTATTAAAAATAGCGCAACCTGCCATTGATCATTTAGAGCGCGTTGAAGGTAGTTTCTTAATAAAAAATACTGATAGAACTGTTGGCACAATTGTATCTAACGAAATAACCAAAAAACACAAAGCTGCTGGCTTGCCAGACGATACCATACATTTTAATTTTACAGGTACTGCCGGACAAAGTTTTGCCGCATTTAATGCCAAAGGAATTACACACGAATTAGAAGGTGACGCAAACGACTATTTTGGAAAAGGATTGAGTGGTGCTAAACTAATAGCCTACCCCGATAAAAAAGCAATATTTGTTCCTGAAGACAATAGTATTATTGGAAATACTGCATTCTATGGAGCAACCAGTGGAGAAGCGTATATCCGTGGAAAAGCTGGAGAACGTTTCTGTGTAAGAAACTCAGGAGCCAATGTGGTTGTGGAAGGTGTTGGAGACCATGGTTGTGAATACATGACAGGTGGTATAGCCGTAATTTTAGGTGATACTGGCAGAAACTTTTCAGCAGGAATGAGCGGTGGTATTGCATATATATATGATACCAAAGGCGATTTTGCAAATAAATGTAATATGGAAATGGTTGACTTAGATCCGCTTGATGAAGAAGATGCAATTGTATTAAATGATTTAATAACCAAACACTATGCTTATACGGCAAGTA
>JAPLEL010000253.1:0-2695 GCA_026391415.1 Bacteroidota bacterium | reverse complement strand
AGTATTACCAAATTTGTAATAGGCGATTTCGACAATCAATTGAAAAACTTTATTAAAGTATTTCCAAAAGATTACAAAAAAGTGGTGTTAGAAAAAAGAAAAAACAGCGGTGTGATATCAGGCAAATAAGCAACGAACAAAACATTGATTTATCAAATCAACTACTATGGGCAAACCAACAGGGTTTATAGAATTTACAAGAGAGCTACCAATCAAACGACCAGTTGTTGAACGTTTGAATGATTATAAAGAATTTGTTGAACAATTACCAGAACAGAAATTAAACGAACAGTCTGCAAGATGCATGAACTGTGGCGTACCATTTTGTCATAGCGGCTGTCCTTTAGGAAATATCATTCCTGAATTTAATGATGCAGTGTACAAAAAAAGTTGGGCTGAGGCGTATGATATTTTAAGTTCTACTAATAATTTTCCTGAGTTTACTGGAAGAATTTGTCCTGCTCCTTGCGAAAGCGCTTGTGTTTTAGGAATTAATCAACCTCCAGTTGCTATTGAAGAAATTGAAAAGCATATTATTGAAATAGCTTTTGAAAAAGGATTTGTAAAAGCACATAAACCAAATCTTCGTTCAGGAAAAAAAGTAGCTGTAATTGGCTCTGGGCCTGCTGGTTTAGCCACTGCAGCTCAATTAAATTATGCAGGTCATTCAGTAACTGTTTTTGAAAGAGACGATGCAGCTGGTGGACTATTGCGATATGGCATTCCAGATTTCAAATTAGAAAAATGGGTAATTGACAGACGTATTAGTTTAATGGAAGAAGAAGGCATAGTTTTTAAATGCAATTCAAATGTAGGCGTGAATGTTAGTATCAACGATTTACTTCGCGAGTTTCATGCAATTGTATTAGCTGGAGGATCAACCATTCCAAGAGACTTAACTATACCAGGCAGAGAATTTAACGGCGTTTATTATGCCATGGAATTCTTAAAACAACAAAACAAAAGAGTATCCAATAAACTAGTTGAAGCCGCAGACCTACTAGCTACTGGTAAAAATGTGGTAGTGATTGGTGGCGGTGATACAGGAAGTGATTGTGTTGGTACCTCTAATAGACAAGGTGCTATATCTGTAACCCAATTTGAATTATTACCAAAGCCAACAGAATCAAGAACTTCTATTATGCCTTGGCCAACTTATCCTATGACATTAAAAACTACCTCTTCGCACGAAGAAGGTGCTAACCGTCAATGGGCTATTGCAACAAAATCATTTAATGCAGACGAAAAAGGTAATTTAAAATCGCTGACAATTGTAGATTTAGAATGGAGTCTGTCAACAGACGGCAGACCGGCTAAGTTTAACGAAAGAGCAGGAAGTGAAAGAGATATTCCATGCGAATTGGCATTATTAGCAATGGGGTTTATTCATCCACAACACGAAGGCCTAATAAAACAGTTAGGGGTTGACCTAGACGATAGAGGCAATATAAAAGCCGATGAAAAACAGTTTCAAACCAATATTCAAAAAATATTTACGGCTGGTGATATGCGCCGCGGACAATCTTTGGTAGTTTGGGCCATTAGCGAAGGACGTGAATGTGCTAGAAAAGTTGATATTTATTTATCTGGTAGTTCTTTATTAGAAACAAAAGACCATAGCCATATTGCTACTACATAATATTGTATCTAAAAATATTTTAAAAAACCTGTTTGATTAATCGTCAAACAGGTTTTTTTTTAGAATATTTTCTACTTTTTTTACATACTTATAACTGAAATATTAAAATTACAGTCTATTTATACACATTATATTAAATTATATATTTACTTTTTTGATGTTGATGTTACGTTTTGGTGTAATTTAGCATCAAATAAGTTATATTATTATTATTTATAATGCTAATCTAAAAATTAAAAAAATGAAACAACTTTCAATTCAAAGAGTCGCACCATTTCTTGTTTTGCTAGCGGTAGCAATTGCAGCTATTTTTGTTCCAACACTTCCTACATTCAACGATGGAGGAAAATATAGTTCAGCAGATATTAGCTGGATGATTGTTGCAACAGCACTCGTTTTTTTAATGACACCTGCCCTAGCCTTTTTTTACGGAGGAATGGTTCATCGTAAAAACATCATCTCTACTATGATCAAAAGTATTGTATCCGCAGGTATTGTATCTGTGATATGGGTAAGCTTTGGTTATAGTTTAAGTTTTGGTGAAAGTATTAATGGCATCATTGGAAATCCGATGACCCATTTATTTTTTAAAGGAGTCGTTAATGGCGCTCCTACTTTACAAGGTGGCTCAGCAATGACTATCCCCCTTTTATTATTTGCCTTGTTTCAATTAATGTTTGCCATTATCACTCCAGGATTGGTAGTGGGTGCTGTTGCAGAAAGAATTAAGTTCACTGCATACATTTTATTTATAGTCTTATTTATTATACTCGTATACGCTCCTTTAGCGCATTGGTCTTGGCATCCACAAGGATTTTTATTCAAAATGGGTGCATTAGATTTTGCGGGAGGTACAGTGGTTCATATAAGCGCAGGTTGCGCTGCATTGGCAGGTGCAATTGTTTTAAAATCTCGTCGCTCAAAATTAGAACAACAAGAAATTCCTCCTGCTAATATTCCCTATGTACTCATTGGTACTGGTTTACTTTGGTTTGGTTGGTTTGGATTTAATGCTGGATCTGCATTAGGCGCCAACACACTTGCCATCAACGCATT
>JAPLEL010000037.1:5979-15650 GCA_026391415.1 Bacteroidota bacterium | reverse complement strand
GCGCACAAAACTTCCAATAAGAACTATACCAAGAAGTACTATCCCCTTCTTTATTTTCTGGCGATGAAATAATGAACCATCCGGAATATACCTCACTTATGAAACCATTCTTCAAAAGCCGATCCTTATGTGTTCTGGTTAACTCACTACGTTTTATGGCTATCTTGCCTTTGTCTTGTAGGACTTTCAAAATCTCAAGAGAAGCCGCTAGTTTTTCAGATGGGGTTGCCATACAAACATTTTAAATATTATAGTTTCTTGTTGTAGCAAAATTATAATATCGTGTTGTACCTAAATTATAATATCTTGCCGTACCAAATTTATAATATCCTGCTAATATTAGCAAATAAATATCAAATACAGTGGTTAAACTGTAGTTATTTTCTATAGATGAAACGAAAATTTGCCAAAATTGGAAGTAAAATAGCGGCAAAGATGGTATATGGGTGGTACCCATTGGATGCTTAAAGGATTAATTGTAAGTTCAAGTAATAAGTGCAAATTTTTAGCGGTTCTATAAAATTGAGTATCTTCCTTTTAAATATCATTTCATGAGTCAGTATATACTTTCTTTCGATCAGGGAACTACTAGTAGCAGGGCGATTATCTTTAATAAAAAAGGGGAGATTGTGGCGGTGGCACAGAAGGAGTTTACTCAAATTTTTCCGGAGCCAGGGCTGGTAGAACACGATGCAAATGAAATTTGGAGTACGCAGTTGGGTGTGGCAGCTGAAGTAATTAGCAAGGCCAATTTATCTGTTAAAGATATTGCTGCTATTGGTATTACTAACCAAAGAGAAACTACGGTTGTTTGGGATCGAATAACAGGGCAACCGATTCATAATGCCATTGTTTGGCAAGATAGAAGAACCGCTAGCTTTTGCGATGAGTTGCGGGCTAATGGTGAGAATATAAAAATTCAAGAAAAAACAGGGCTTATTTTAGACGCGTATTTTTCGGCTACCAAAGTAAAATGGATTTTAGATCATACGCCTGGGGCGCGCGAAAAAGCTGCTAAGGGCGAACTTTGTTTTGGCACTATCGACTCTTGGTTGGTGTATAAATTAACCAATGGTCAAGTGCATGTGACCGATGTGTCGAACGCTTCTCGTACTATGCTTTTTAATATTCATTCGCTAGAGTGGGATGCCGATTTGTTGAACTTGTTTAATGTGCCAGCTAGTATGCTTCCTACCGTAAAAAGTAGCAGCGAAATTTATGGTCACACACAAAATATTTTAAATGCACATAATATTCCTATTGCAGGTATTGCTGGTGACCAACAGGCTGCTTTGTTTGGGCAAATGTGTACACAACCTGGCATGGTTAAAAATACCTATCGCACGGGCTGTTTTATGTTAATGAATACCGGTCAAAAAGCAGTGCCTTCTACCAATCAATTACTAACTACTATTGCTTGGCAAATTAATGGGGTTACTAGTTATGCCTTAGAAGGTAGCGTGTTTATTGCAGGTGCGGTGGTGCAATGGTTGCGCGATGGATTAAAAATTATTCGTACGGCATCTGAAATAGAAAAATTGGCTTTAGAAGTTGCCGATAGTGGTGGCGTTTATGTGGTGCCGGCTTTTGCAGGACTCGGCGCTCCTTATTGGAACCAACACGCCAGAGGAACTATTGTGGGCATTACACGCGGTACAACAGGTGCGCATTTTGCACGGGCAGCCCTTGATAGCATTGCGTATCAAACCATGGATGTATTAAAAGCCATGGAAGCCGATTCGGGTATTTCTATTAAAGAACTTAGGGTTGATGGTGGCGCTACGGCTAATAATACTTTAATGCAATTTCAGTGCGATATGCTTAACACCAAAGTAGTTCGTCCGGTGGTGGTGGAAACTACGGCTATTGGAGCGGCTTATTTGGCAGGATTGGCTGTTGGGTTTTGGGGTAGTTTAGATGAAATTCAAGCTCAATGGCAAATGGAAACCGTTTTTTCTCCAAGCATGAGTGATACCAACAGAAATGAACGCGCCCGTGGTTGGCAAAAAGCTATTGGGGCAGCTATTAGTTGGACTGAATAATTCTTTAAAAAATTTGGCTTCTTTATTTGCAGGTTAATTTCTTAAATAAACGTTTTGCCTTTATCTTGTTTGATTGTTTTTAAATGATCATTAATTCCCCTATTTTTACGCGGCCCTTTAAGTTTAAACTAATTGATACATGCATTCTTTACTGCGAATTTTAGTTTTATGGATACTTATTGTAACTGTGGGTAGTGCTTGTACTAAAAAACTCACAAAAGCAACTGTTGTTTACGATAACAATTTTGAAAAAGATGGTCAATCAAGTGTAACTGTATTTGATTATACAGGATTATGGTCTTACAAAATTTTTCAGTTCAATAATTCAACTGTATTAGGTCCTTTTAATAATGGAGGTGTATTTATTGACGTAAAATCAATGCCCGAACATAATGTATTAGAAGTTGCCTACGATTTATATATTCACGATAATTGGGAAGGGAATAAACCCACTACCAATGGGGTGCCTGATTTATTTGTGGTTCGATATGATGGCGTAGCTAAATTCATGACCACATTTTCTAATAACGCATTATACAAACAAGCTTATCCAGATTGGTATACACAAGCCAATAATCCGCCACTTGCTAATTCTTTAGATATTAATTTACCCGGAAGATGCGCTTTATTAAAAAGTCCTAATGGAAGTTCTTATTATAGAATGGTGCAAAGTTTTGCGCATACAAATACCGATTTTCAACTTTCATTAAGTGATGCGCTACAACCGCGCGGTTCTGATTGCGAAAAAAGTTGGTCTATCGATAACGTACTTATTACTGCGTATAAATATTATTAAACATGCGAATCTACAAGCGCTTGTTAAAACATTCTATCTTTTCTATATTGGTTAATTTTTTTAACCTTGGAATTTTTCAGGCATCTAGTATGCTGCTTCAATTTTTGGCCATTCCTATTATTACGCGTAAGTACGGTATTGAGGTATTTGGGCAAATTGTTTTGTCTACAAGCTTTGCTGTATTTATTGCAGGCATTACCAATTACGGCACACACCAAACAGCTATAAAAGAAGTAGCTACCAATAAAAACAATCCTAATTTTTTATCGGAACTTTTTTTTAGAATCCTTTATTTTAGAACAATTGCCAGTGCTAGCATTATTCCTGGCATTTTAATTATGTGTTGGCTGCATCCAATAGGTTCTATTTTTATGTGGTTGAGTATATTGCCAGTAGTGCTTGCAGAAATTTTTAATCCACTGTATTTTTTAATTGGCTACGAAAAAATTGGTTGGATTAGTTGGGGTAATAGTATTGCTAAATTGTTAAGTTTACTTTTATTGGTGTTTGTACCCATCACCGCTAATTTTACGCCAATTATTAATTTAATGATGGGTATGCCTGTGCTTATTTATTATGTTATTTTATGTTTTTTTATTTTCCAAAAACAACAACTAATTTATTCAAAGCCCACGCTACACTCTCTACTGCATTTAGGGAAAGAGAATTTTTATATTATGTTTAATGGCGTAGCGGTCTCTTTACAGCAGTCGATATTTTTATTTGTTATTGTATCTTTTGTGTCGGCCCAAACACTTGGTGCGTATGCTATTATTGATAAATTATTAAGTGCTTGTAGGCAATTGGTTTCTTCTTTTTCAAGTGCTGTATATCCTAAGGCGGCCCGACTATATGAGGATTCTCCTTTGTTGTGGACGAATTTTAAAAATAAAATTCAAAAAGGCTATGCTGTTGTTTTTGGTTTAACGGGCTTGATTATTATTATTTTTGCACCTCAAATAGTTTGGATACTTACCGGAAATAGTCAATTACAAAATGCGGGCATGCAAACCATTTTATTTGTACGACTATTTGCATTTGCGCCACTATTACTTGCTTTAAATGCCAATAACGTACTTAGTTTATTGCTCCAAAAAAAATACAAATCACTTTTTTATATTTCTATCCTTATTTTAGCGGTTACGGGAGGTTTGTCTTTTGTGTTGGTAAAAGGTTTCAGCCCAGAAGCATTAGGTTGGTATCCACTATTAATTGAAACGGCCTGTTTATTTATTTATAGCATTTTTATCCGAAAAAAAACTAAATGAACTCTAGCTTAGTTGTTGTTTTATTAAATTGGAATAGTTACGAGCATACTGCTAATTGCATTAGGTCTTTACAAGATTGCACAGGTGCTCCATTCGATATTATTGTAGTAGATAATGGATCAACAGATGGATCTGGTTTGCAAATTCATACCGAGTTTTCGAGCATTATTTATTTGCCAGCAACTAGTAACGAAGGGTTTGCTGGTGGTAATAATAGAGGGTTTCAATATGCTATTGAAAATGGGTATCAATATGCAATGATGTTAAACAATGATGTTTTTGTTGAGCCTAATTTTATTAATGAGTTAGTAACTTATATGGATCTCCATTTAAATGTTGGGGCCATTCAACCAAAAATATTTTTCAATAATAATCGACAAAAACTTTGGAATGGCGGCTCTTATTTTTTAGGCCTATTTGGTTGGACTTATTCTAAAAGATACATGCGTACAGAAGGTCCTTTGCAAAATGAATTTCAAGAAGTTGATTGGATTACTGGGTGTGCATTGTTAACCAGAACAAGTATTTTAAAAGAATTGGGATTATTAAATGAACAATATTTTATTTATTTTGAAGATGTAGATTTTTCTTTTCGAGTAAGAGCTGCTGGACATACCTTGGTTTTTCATCCAAAATCAGTAATTTATCATATTGCAGGAATGGCTAACAAAGCCAAAAAGAAAGGCGTAGAAGGCTATGCAAATCCTATAGTGCATTACTTAAATTTTAGAAACAATATCTGGTTTTTACGTACTTGGAGCAAATGGTATCAATGGCCAACCACAATCCTTACCCAAATTGCCTACTCTTTGAGTATAATGCTTTATTTTGCACTACGTTGGAGATGGATAAAATTAGCATCAATGTTAAAAGGCATTTACCACGGGGTTACTAAAAACAGCAAAGGATGAAAGCAGTAGTTATTACGGGTGTAGCAGGCTTACTTGGTTCTAGGTTGGCCAAATGGATTTTAGAACACAAACCTTCGTATCAAGTAATTGGCATTGATAATTTAAGTGGCGGATACGAAGATCATATAGATAATCGTGTAATTTTTTATAAAGCAGACCTTGCTACCGACGATTTAAATAGAATTTTTTCATCGCACGAAGTTGAGTTTGTATATCATTTTGCGGCCTATGCTGCAGAAGGACTCAGCCCGTTTATTAGAAAATATAATTACACCAATAACATTGTAGCTACGGCTAATGTAATTAATGCCTGTATTACACACCAAATTAAACGACTGGTATTTACTTCTAGCATGGCCGTATATGGTGCGGGAGAACCTCCATTTAATGAAAATGATTTACCCAAACCCATAGATCCTTACGGAATTGCCAAATATGCTTGTGAAATGGATTTGCAAGTTGCCGGCGAACAACATGGTTTAGATTGGTGTATTATACGGCCACACAATGTATATGGCGTGAACCAAAATATTTGGGATAGATACCGAAATGTGCTTGGTATTTGGATCTTTCAAAAACTCAATAATCAATCACTCACTATTTATGGCGATGGTAGCCAAAAAAGGGCTTTTAGTTATATTGATGACTGTTTGTTTCCTTTGTGGAATGCCTCGGTAAAACCTGCTGCTTCTAAACAAATTATTAATTTAGGAAGCAAGCAAGAATACAGCATTGTAGAAGCGGCGCAAATTTTAAAAGAAGTAGTAGGCGGCGCGAATATTGAATTTTTAGAGATGCGACACGAAGTGCATGCCGCTTATTCTACGCACGAAAAATCAGAAGAGATTTTAGGATATCAAGATAAAACCGATTTAAGTACAGGGCTTACAGCTATGTGGAATTGGGCGCAAAAACAACCCCGACGAAACCAGTTTGTTTGGCCTAAATACGAATTAGAAAGAGGGCTGTACAAATTTTGGAAATAACCCCATTGCCAATCTATTATCAGCAGAAAGCCGAATACTTCATTGCAGGGTAATTTGTGATATATGCTATTTAATTCATTTCAATTTATTATTTTTTTTAGTATAGTCACTTCGGTGTACTTTTTATTGCCTTATCAAAAAAGGTGGATACTACTTTTATTGAGTAGTTGTTATTTTTACATGTCATTTGTTCCAGTGTATATTTTAATTTTAGGATGTACAATTGGGGTAGATTATTTTTCGGGTATTGCTATAGAAAATGCAAAAACTGGGCAACGAAAATGGTTCTTATTGCTAAGTTTGGTGGCTAATATTGGGGTGCTTTCTGTTTTTAAATACCATAATTTCATCAATCAAAATTTTACTGGCATTTTAAATTGCTTTCATGTAAGCAATCCAATTCCTTATCTGTCTATACTCTTACCTATTGGCCTTTCTTTTCATACATTTCAAGCAATGAGCTATACAATAGAAGTATATAGGGGAAATCAAAAAGCCGAAAAACATTTTGGCATATTTGCTTTGTATGTTTTATTCTATCCTCAATTGGTTGCAGGCCCCATTGAAAGACCTCAAAATTTACTCCATCAGTTTAGGGAAAAATTTGAATTTGACCTTGATCGAATTGGTGAAGGACTTAAAATGATGCTATGGGGATTTGTAAAAAAAATTGTAATAGCCGACCGATTAGCTATTTATGTAAATACAGCATTTAATCATACTGGTCAACACACAGGAGCCACTTTTTTGTTGGCGACAATCTTTTTTTCGTTTCAAATCTACTGCGATTTTTCGGCCTATTCCGATATTGCTATTGGTACGGCAAAAGTGATGGGTTTTAAGTTAATGGTAAATTTTAAACGCCCTTATTTTGCGCAAACAATGGCTGAATTTTGGAAAAGATGGCATATCTCTTTGTCTACTTGGTTTAAAGATTATTTATACATTCCACTAGGCGGTAATAGACTTTCTGCAACACGCTTGTATATGAATTTAATGGTGGTTTTTTTGTTGAGTGGGCTTTGGCATGGTGCTAACTGGACATATATAATTTGGGGTGCACTGAATGGCGCGTATTTAGTGATTGAAATGCTTACCAAAAAAATACATCTTCCATTCTTACGTATTCAACTACCTCAAAAATTAGTTCGTTTTTTTAAAATTTTGCTAGTATTTGTGTTGTCTTCATTTGCTTGGATATTTTTTAGAGCTAATACAGTTTCGGATGCATTTGATATTATTAAAAAAATTGCTTCTTTTAAAGGCCCCTTGTTCTACGAAAATCCATCTATGTTAATTTATTCATTTGCTGGTATATTTCTTTTGTTATTGGTAGAAATGAAGCAAGAATTTTATACAGGAAGTTTTTCTTTCATGCACAATAAAAGTTGGGTAGTTCGCAATTTCTCTTATGCGGTGTTAATCATTATACTACTAGTGATGGGCGTTTTTGATGGAGGACAATTTATTTATTTTCAATTTTAATTTAAATGAAACCAAACCAACCTTCCATAAATAAAAACGAAAGCAGTCAATTGAAAGGCTTTGTACTTAAAACAGTGCTTTTAATTGTAATTGTTTTTTTGCTTGATTTTACAATTGGAACTACGCTTAAATATTTTTATTTTAAACAAGAAAGCGGATTTTTATACAGAACAACTTATGCCATTGAAAAAACAAAGGCAGATGTATTAATTTTTGGTTCTTCAAGGGCTTCAAGGCAGTATAACCCAAATATCTTCAAAGATCGGATACATTTATCGTGCTATAATGTAGGGCACGATGGCAATTTTATTTTGTATCAGTATGCGGTACTTAGTGCCATATTAAAAAGGTATCATCCAAAATTAATTGTACTAGATATTGCCCGTGGAGATTTTGCTATTAGGCAAAACGATTACGAACGCTTATCGGCGCTATTGCCTTATTACAGTGGGCATTCAGAAATTCGCCCTATTGTGCAATTGAAAAGCCCTTACGAAAAAATTAAAACCTTGTCTTTTATTTATCCGTATAATTCATTGCTTTTTTCTATAGCAGTTGGTAATGCCGAATTCAATAAACAAAAAATGAAGGATATTGATGGATATGTGCCCATTGATAAAATTTGGACTGGGAGTATGGCTACCGCAGATAGTTTGCCTAATTACCCAATGGATAGTATCAAAATCAACACCTATCAATCATTTATAAATGACTGCTTAAGTAATAATATTAAATTAGTAATTATTTGTTCGCCTTATTTATTTAAAACTACTAATGCCGATAATACCATTAATTTGGCTAAAGCAATGGCAGTAAAAAACAATATTCCATTCCACGATTTTTCTACTGATACTTCATTTGTAAATAAGCACCAATTATTTGCAGACAGCATTCATTTAAATAACGGCGGCGCTAATATTTTATCTAATAAAGTAATAGATAAGATTTTGCCATTTTAATATCAGGCGAAAATTTTAAACAATCTTAAAGCGTTAAAAATTGCGAGTAGTAATTTACAGCATTGCTGCGTTTGAATTCTTTATTTCAATTTCTTTTTGAATCATTGAAATCCAAATGCCGGTTAATAACCATATTAAAAAACTAATGTAAGAATTAGAGTCAAAATTAGAAGTTAGCATAGGAAAAATAAAAGCAATTTTCATTAGCACCAATGTTAGCGTTAGTGTTTTTAATTTTCCAAATACTATCGGATAATATTGCATGGCATTCTTAACAATCATAATATATATTGTTATATAAATGATTAAGGAAATAATACCTGTTTGAACACCTACAATAATCAGCTGGTTCTCTCCACCCACATTGTTTTGAAGTGCTGCAGCCACTTTGCCCGATTCTCCTAAGCCAATTCCTAAAGGGTGTGCTATAATTGATTCAACACCTTCTACCCATTCCAATAAGTGTCCTATACTTGAAGAATCATTTAGTTGTATAACATTAATTATATAGTCATAAATATTACTGTCTTTCATTAAATACAATAAATAGGCAACTGCAAGCAATAGCATTAAGTAAATAAAATATTGAATTTCTTTTCTCTTTGTTAATAAAGCATAACAGAATATTATTAGCGTATAAGATAATAATGAAGCACGCGACAAAGCCATAATAACAGAAAATAATGTTGCAGCCATCACTATCCATCCAAACTTATTAGGCTTAAGCGTATTGTCTTTTTGGGTATACATCGACAATACCATCGACACAGTTACTAGCATACTAGTTGAAAATTCCAAAGGGTTCGCAAAAAAACTTGCAAAACGTTTAAACCCATTTTCTCTTTCGAAGGTCCAACCTAAATTATAATTACCACCACTATCTAATCCAAAAAATTCGGTATTAAAAGCAGTAAAACCAGAGATGCTTTGAAAATGCGTATAGGTAACTACTTCTATTATTAATAAAAGGGCTGCTGCAATTGTTAGTATGCCCACGCTATAAAATATATTTTTAAAATTTATTTTATCTGTATCAATACATCTACCTGTAAAATAAATAATGGTAAAAAAAGAAAGACTTTTAATGGCCACTAGTTTTTCAATAATACTATAATGCCCAAGTGGTAGAATAATATAAATAGAGGTGTAGATTAAAAATCCCAGAATCCAGTAGTCGAGGGTATGAAAGCTGACTTTCTTTTTGTAATTCCAAATAAGGGTGGC
>JAPLEL010000037.1:0-5962 GCA_026391415.1 Bacteroidota bacterium | reverse complement strand
ATGCAACTAATATGAGCAATTCTTTAAATGATTGTAAAAGAGGAATCCAATCTTTTAAATGGTATGAGTAAGCAATAGATAACGATGAATTATAAATAGGAAGGCCAATAATCACAAACACAAAAAGATCCTCGCCCCTTTTTTTATATACCCCCCAAAGCGATATTATAAAGCTTACAATATATGCAATAGGGAAAATCAGTAGCATGGTTAATTTCTTTTATTTCCAGTTCTTACATGATGGCCAATCTAATAAATATGGCCTAAAAGCGATAGTTTTGGTTGTAACATTGTAACTATACTAACAATAGTACACATTTTTAAGGAAAATCTGTTTTAGCAACAATAAATAAATCATGAAACTAGCAATAGTTGGAATTCAAGGGCTACCCAATAAATATGGGGGATTTGAAACGCTGGCTAGTTTCTTGGCAAGTTATTTATCGGCCGAACATGAAGTTACAGTATACTGCTCGGCAAAAGATATGCCTTTGCGTACACCCGAATACAATGGTGCAAAATTGTTGTATTTTTCGTTTAGTTCTCATGGCATGCAAGGAATGGTTTACGATATGCTTTGCTTAAAGCATGCAGTAAAAAATAATGAAGTTGTTTTGTTTTTAGGATTTGGTGCTGGATTTTTAATGCCTTTTTTGTCAAGAAAAAACAAACAAAAAATAGTATTAAATTTTGGAGGCTTAGATTGGCAGCGAAGCAAATGGAATTTATTTTCTAAAGCGGTTATAAAATTTTCCGAAAAATTATTGGTAAAAAATGCAGGGAAAATTATTGCCGACAATCCATTAATAGCAAAGTATATTTCAACAACCTATAATAGAGCAAGTACTTTTATTGCGTATGGTGGAGACCAAGTTACAAAAGAGCCTATAATAGCGGCCTCGCTAATTGAGTATCCGTTTTTAAAATCAGATTATGCATTTGCAGTTTGCAGAATTCAGCCCGACAATAATATTATTTTAATAATTGAAGCTTTTAAAGACGCAAAAATCCCTTTGGTAATAGTAGGAAACTGGAACGAATCGGCATTTGGAAAAACAACTTTAGAAGCCTTTAAAAATAACCCAAACCTTTATTTATTAGAGGCAATTTATCATCCAGTAACATTAAATATGCTACGTAGTAATTGTATGGTATATATTCATGGCCATTCTGCCGGAGGAACCAATCCTTCATTAGTAGAAGCAATGCATTTAGGTTTGCCTATTTTTGCTTATGCATCTGGTTATAACGAGGCAACAACAGATGGGCTTGCAAAATATTTTAGTACCGCAACAGACTTAAAAAATTTAGTAAATACATTTGATGTAACCAATGAAAATTTGGCGGTATTAAAAATGAAAGATATGGCAACCCAAAAATATACTTGGCAGGCGGTTGCAGAAGCCTATAACAATGTATTTAAACAACAACTGAAAGCATAGAAATTATACAAATGAATAAAGTAAAGCTAGCATTGATTGGTCTTGGAAAAATGGGGTTGTCGCACTTGTCCATTGCAGGGGCGCATCCTGAAGTGCAGATAGTTGGTGCATGTGATACTTCGGTAATGGTTACTGATTTTCTAAAAAAATTTACGCCTTTTCCATGCTTTGATAATTATAAAAAAATGATAGCAGAAGCTAAGCCAGCAGCTGTTATTGTAGCGGTTCCTACCAAATATCATTTTGAAATAATAGAATACTTGTTGCAACAAAAAATTCATGTTTTTTGCGAAAAACCATTTACACTTTCACACGCAGAATCTCAACAATTAACTGCATTAGCAGCTGAAAATAACTTAGTAAACCAAGTAGGGTATCATAATCGATTTTTAGGTACGTTCATTGAAATGAGTAGGCTAATTAAAGCAGGCGTATTACAAGAGCTACACCATTTTACCGCTGAATCTTATGGTCCGGTGGTAACAAAGCCACATCAAGATACCTGGCGTTCGAATGCCAATGAGGGCGGTGGGTGTTTATACGATTATGCTTCGCACGTGATTGATTTAGTGAATAATAGTTTAGGAAATATAGAGAATATATCGGGTTGTTTGCTGAAAAAAATCTACTCAAAAAATGTTGAAGATGCGGTGTATAGTTTGGTACAACTCGAATCTGGATTAACGGGTGTACTATCGGTTAACTGGAGCGATAGCACGTATAGAAAAATGACAACACAAATAACTATTGAAGGTGCAAACGGTAAAATAATTGCAGACGCAACAGAACTTAAATTGTTTTTAAAAGCACCTGTTAAAAACGAAAAGTATACGGCAGGATGGAATATACAATCGGTTGGTGCTTTACAGTCTCCAGTAGATTTTTATTTGCGTGGAGAAGAGTATTCTGCACAATTCGATTATTTTATAGCAGCAGTAAAAGGCTTAGAACCTAATGCCATCAATACTTTTGCGCAAGCTACTTATACCGATAAAGCCATTCAATTAATGAAACAATTTAATTAAGCAGTAATGGATAGAATATTATTTGGCGACAATCAATTTTTTGGAGTTAACCATATTTCCGACGAAAAATCAAGGCAGCAACTAATTAAATTTAAAAATGATGCAGTCATACTCGAAACATTAGCCACAGCAAATGCCGCAGGTGTGGGTACTTTTATGTGTACTACTTATGCACGCATTGGATCCATTGCACAGGCAATGAAAGACAATCCTAGTAAGTATTCTAATTATAAAATATATCCTTGTATGCCTTATGCACACAAATATGCAAATGCCGTTACTGAATTAGGCATGTTGGGCGCGCTTAAATCGTATATGCCGGGTAATATTTTTTCAACAGCCTTAAAAGGAGGCATGGCATTTATTTCGAAGGATTATGTAAAAATGATGGAGTTGATGGTAGATGCAGAAATGAAAATGTTTGAAGGAATTAATACCCCCGTTATTTTTTTACAAAATGTTGTAACCGATTTATTATTGGGCTTACAGGCTTACGAATTATTGGCTGCTTTTCATGCGTATGTTCAAAAAAAGTATCAAGCAGAAGCAGGTTTTATTACCATGAATTTACCCGCTTTGTCTGAGGCCTTGCATAAAGTAGGTATCCATCAGCCAATTATTTGTACCTCATTTAATAAAGAAGGATTTAGAATGAGTGGCGGGAGAGAAGCTTATGAAGCGGTGCTTAAACAAAATAATTGTAGAATCATTGCTATGCAAATTTTTGGCGGTGGATTTATTGATCCAAAAGAAGCGGTTAGTTATATAAAAAATTTAAATGGAGTGGAGTCAATTTTATTTGGTGCCTCTTCATCGGCAAATATTAAACAAACCGTTGCGTGGATAAACGCCTAACAACAGTATTTATGAATATTTTGTGTTTACATGTAGTATCTGATTTATATGGATCATCGAAAGTATTGCTACAAGCGGCACATGCACTAAAAAAGCAAGGGCATCGCGTAATTGTAGTGGTATCAGAAAATGGTCCGTTGGTAGCTGCGTTAAATGAATTGGATATAGAAACAAATATTATTCGGCTAGGCGTTTTAAGGAGAAGGTATCTTTCTTTTACAGGTTTTATAAATCGAGCAAAGGTTTTGTGGAAGGCATATCATTCATTGAAAAAAATTTTTGAAGCAGAAAAAATCAACCTCATTTATACCAATACTGCACCCGTAATTATTGGGGGTATTTTGGCTAAAAGAACAAAGATTAAAAACATTTGGCATTTACACGAAATGCTAGACCCACATAGTTTTATGCACCGTTTTTTTGGCTCAATCATTAACCAAACAAGCCATAAAGTTGTGGTTGTTTCGGATGCGGTTTTTAATAATTGGCAATCAAGAATCGATCCTAAAAAAATAGTTAGAATTTATAATGGTATTGACCCCGTTTTACAGCAAATAGAGGCAATTGATTTACATACAACATTACATCTTTCGCCAAAAACATTGCTTATTGGCATGATAGGAAGGGTGAACTTAGTAAAAGGACAATTTTATTTTATTGAAATAGCAGCAGCTGCAAAAAAACTACAATTAGACTGTCATTTTATAATGGTAGGAGATGCATATGAAGGGTATGAATATTTGTATCAAGAAGTGGCGGATAAAATTTCAAACGCTGGGGTAACTAATATGGTAAGCAATTTGGGCTATCGAACAGATACAGCGCAAATTATTAATGGATTAGATTTGTTAATACTTCCTTCTATAAAATTCGATTCGTTCCCATTAGTTGTATTAGAAGCAATGGCCGCAGCAAAACCAGTAATTGCCACCAATTTAGGCGGAGCAACCGAACAAGTAGCACACGGTGAAACTGGCTACCTTGTGCCAATTAATGATGCCGAGCAAGTAGCTAATTATATAAAAGAGTTGTTAGAAAATCGAGCAGCATTAAAGCAAATGGGTTTAAATGGAAAGAGCCGGGTAACTGAAAAATTTTTGTTAACCCATTTCGAAAATAACTTGGCTACATTAGTAGCCTCAATGCAATAGGCATGAATAAAAGGATATTTGTAAAAATTATAGGAATTGATTGTAGGGATTTGCAAGTTGCTAGTTCTGGCACCAAAACCTATTTAGCAGAAATTATAAAAGCTTTACAAGAAACCAAAGAAAGCCCTAATGTTCGTATTGTTTTAATCAAACCTTTTTTACCAGTAATTAGCGGAAAAAGTTTTTTAGCAAAAGGGCTTAAGCACATTCAATTTTTTTGTTGGAAGCAAATTAGTTTGCCAATACTTGCCATGCTAAAAAACTGCGATGTATTAATTTGTACCGATTATTTTGCGCCATGTATTACCCCAGGGTTTAAAAATATTGTGGTATTTCATGATGCTTTTTTCTGGGAATACCCCAAGCACTATAATGCGCTTTGGTTGCAATTATTTAAGTGGTTTGCAATACCAGCAGCCAAGAATGCAGCAAAAATTATTGCGCCATCAAATTATGCCAAAAAGCAAATTTTACACTATTTACAAGTTCCAGAAAACCATATTGAAGTGGTTTATGAAGCACCTAAAGCATTCTCACAAACCATCTCAAGCCAACCCAATTTTAAATTACCTACTGTTCCGTATTTACTACACGTTGGTGTTTTAAGTAAGCATAAAAATTTACCCCGTTTAATTGAAGCTTTCGCCGAATTTTTAAAAACCGCCCATTCGCCAGTGCATTTATTATTGGTAGGAGGCAAATCTGCCTCGGTGTTTGACGATGATTTAAATGCCATTCAAGCAGCCATAACAAAACACCAACTTACAAATTCGGTTACACTAACAGGATATGTAAACGAATTCCATTTAAACGATATATATAAACAGGCACTTGCCTATGTTTTTCCCTCTTATAACGAAGGATTTGGGCTGCCAATATTAGAAGCAATGAGTTATCATTTACCCATTGCAGCGGCCAATAATACCTGTTTATTTGAGGTTGGGCAAGACGGTGCTATTTATTTTAACCCATTTGATACCCAACAAATTACAGATTCACTACATGTTTTAATATATGATACAATTAGTATAAAGGCTTGTTTAGATGCACAAGATGCTGTATTACAACAGTTTAGTTGGAAAAAAGCAGCCAACGAAATAAAAAATATTTGCCTTCAATCACTCTATTATCCGCTATAAGCTTATTTAATTTGTTTATTTTTAAGGCCTTATTAGAAAATTGAATAATGGCTATAAAAATGATGAAGTGGTTACACCAAATGCGCCGGCTAGTTGACGGGGGTATTTTATTGTGTTCATTTGCGCTTCTTCAATACAGCCCTTATTTAACAATTGGTAGAATAGATAAAAATGAATGGTTGTTGCTAGCCGTTTTATTAGGCACTTGGTTTATAGCCTCGGGGGTAACAAAACTATATAAAGACCGTGTTTCCAATAAGTATGTAGAGGAAATTGTAATTGTATTTTACACGCTATTTGTTCAGTTTGTATTAATGGTGGCATTATTGTATGTAGGTAATGCAAAAATT
>JAPLEL010000215.1 GCA_026391415.1 Bacteroidota bacterium | reverse complement strand
TTCTAAGTCTATCAATTTAGGTGCTCCTAGAGCTTCTGTAGAGAATGACTACAATATGTCTTATACAATAGACAATCAGTTAACATACAATGTTCAAAAAGGTAAAAGCAAATTGAACATTACAGCTTTACAAAGTGCCTATAAAGCAAATACTGAATTTAACTTGGTGGCTGTTACAGGCTTGCCATATAATTCTTATTGGTATAATCTTCAGTCTCAAACAGGAACCCCAACAATTGCTAGTGGATTTACCCAACGCCAATTGTCTTCTTATATGGGTCGTTTGAACTATACATTTAATGATAAATACCTATTTACGTTCACAGGTCGTTCTGATGGGTCATCTGTATTGGCTGTTGATCATAAGTATGCTTTCTTCCCTTCAGGTGCTTTTGCTTGGAAATTAGGGGATGAAAAGTTCATTAAAAAAATAGCTGCTATTTCAGATTTAAAATTACGCGTGAGTTATGGTCAAGTAGGAAACTCCGTTGTGTCACCTTATTCAACAGCGGCAACATTACTTAGCACCAATTACGCTTTCCAACAAACGGGGGTAGCTGGTTTAGCTCCTAATAACTTGCCAAACCAAGATTTAGGTTGGGAAAGAAGCCAAGAATTAAACCTTGGATTAAACTTAGGATTGTTTAATAACAGGGTTTCTTTAACCATGGAAGTTTACAATAGAAGTACCAAGGATTTGATCATGAGAGAAGCACTTCCAACTACCAATGGATTTAGCTCAGTAACTGCTAACGTTGGTAAAGTGTCTAATAAAGGAATTGAAATTTTATTAAATACTGTAAACATTGCCACTAAAAACGTTACATGGACTACTTCTATCAATTTTGCAAAAAATATTAATAGAGTAGAAGCATTACCAAATGGTGCCATGTACGGATGGAGTGGTGGAACCGGTCCAGAAAACGTACTAGCTGTAGGGTATCCTTTAAAAAGTTTCTTGAATTACAAATCTGCAGGAATATGGCAATTAGCGGATAGCGTTTTGGCTAAATCGTATGGCGCTGTTCCAGGATCTGTTAGAATTGTAGACCAAAATAATGACGGCAAAATTAGTACTGGTATTATTGGCCAAGATGACCGTATTATATTAGGCACACAATTACCAAACTTTACAATGGGTATGACCAACAGAGTTAGTTTCCGCAACTTTGATTTCTCAGTAATGATGTACTACCGTAATGGTACTATGTTTAAAAATGATTTCTTATCAAACTATGTACAAGATTACAATGGTGGATGGGGTCGTTTGAATGTTAATTATTGGACAAGAAACAACCCTTCAAATGAAATGTGGGGAATGGGTGTTGCTAAATCAAACAATGATGCTATCTATTACGAAGATGCTAGTTTTTTAAGAATTTCTGATGTAACAATGGGCTATAATTTGCCTAAAGCAAAATTAGAAAAACTAGGAATCGATAGACTTCGTTTTTATTTTCAATTAGTTAATCCTGCCCGCTTTACTAAATTCCGTGGTAACGATCCTGAATACAATGGTGGTGGATACCAGGATGATTTTGAGGCAATCAATTACACATTTGGTGTAAATGTTGGATTCTAATAATTAAATAAAAAAATTAAAATAAATTGTATGCGAATTTTTAAAAATATTCAAAAAGCTTCAATAGGATTACTATTGTTAAGCCTATTACAAATTGGTTGTAAAAAAGACTTCTTAGATGAGTACAATCCAGCCAATAGAACTACAGATAACTTTTATGTTGATGGTGCTGGTTTAGATGCACTTGTTAACTCTTGTTATCCTTTGCTACGAGATATTACTCAGTCAAGACAGTTAACTTTAAGAGGTACTGATTTGTTTACTGCAAATGGTTGGGGAGGTATTTTCTATGCCTTACCGAATCAAGATGGTAATGCCCTTGAACAATTTGATATTCGATTGAATTCTACTTGGGGTGATTTGAGTGGTTATTGGGATAATTTATACAAAGAAATTAACCGTTGTAATACTGTCTTGACTCGTCAAAATAACTTTAAAGGAGTAACTCAAGCAGTTATGAATTCTAGAATTGGCGAAGCTAAATTTTTACGTGCATTAAGTTATTTCTGGTTGGTTCAACAATGGGGCGATGTTCCAATGCCACTAACAGAATCACTTGCAGGAACTTTAACGGCTAATAAAACGCTAGCTAAAGATGTATACACACAAATAGTAACTGATTTAACAGATTGCGTGGCTAATATGCCTGTTACTCAATCAGATAATGGTCGTATTACTCAAGGAGCTGCTAAATTTTTATTAGCAAAAGTGCTTTTAACCAGAGGTTGGAATTTTAATAATTCTTTGGGTGGAACACCTGCAGATTTTACCGCTGCACTAAAATTGTGTGATGAAATCATTGCTAGTAATTTGTATCCACTAGAAGCTAAATGGGCTGATTTATTTCCAATACATCCCAAAAATGTAACAGCAGCACAACCAGCAATGGCTGCATCTGTTGCAGTTGCGAATGTGAGTAAAGAAGTAATTTTTGCTGTACAATATGCAAACCCTGCTTATTATAATGGAGATGGTAATTTGGATCCTGCAAAAGGGTTGATTGGAAACAACATGCATAGTCAGTTTTATCCAGGACCTGCTGGTATTGTGCAACAACTGCAAACACAACTACTTTAAGTGCGCTTAATAACAATCTTCTTACTGTATATCCAGCACCGCTTGTGTATGCAATTGGAGATACCACTGCTATTGTAATGCCTTGGAATACACCTGTTACTTTGGCAAGCCAAAGAGGGAAAAACCAAGTGGGTGGAACTAAAAATTATTCTGTTAATAATATTAGTGAGATTGTTGGTTACAACCCTACTGCTGGTGTTAAAGACAATATGTTTTGGGCAGCTCCAATGTTTTGGAAATTCTTCCAACCAAATGTTTCCTACAATGATGGATTCTCAACCTATAACGATCCTATCTTCCGTTCAGCAGAAGTTTACTTGTTGGCTGCAGAAGCAATTGTTAAAGGTGGTACAGGTGCTGTTTTAGGAACTGCTGATGTTTATTACAACAAAGTACTTGATCGTGCTTTGGGTACTGCAAATGCTGGTAAAACACCTAATCGTGCATTGAATCCAGAAAAAGGAACTGAAGCTCCAACAAATGTGTTAGCCTATAGAGCTACTCCAGCAAATATTACTGTTGATATGATTTTAGATGAATCAGGTAGAGAGTTTTTAGGTGAGAGCATGCGTTGGTATGATTTAAAACGTACTCAAACAATTGGCACTCGTGCTGCTAAATACAATCCTTGGGTTGGATATGGTTTAAATGGCGTTCAGCAGTTTAATGCTGCTAAGCACTACTTACGTCCAATACCTCAATCTATGATTGATGTAACACTTCCAAAAATCACTCAGAATCCTGGGTACTAAATAAAAAAAAGAAAGAGAATTTGTGTAAAACAAATTCTCTTTCTTTTTTCTTTTATATTTTTTCGTTTTTGAGGAATCCCCTTTTTTAATATCGCATTATTACCTTCCTATCTAATGAATAACTAATTCTTATTGATAAGATTAGCACTAATTTATTTTGTTAAATAATCAATGATCATGGCTCTTAAAGTTGCTCCTTTTTTTTTAGGCTTATTTTTATTTTCAAGTACTAATTTATTAGCACAAAAAACTGTCAATACTAAATTGGCTAAAACTGATTTAGTAGAGCCAATGGTTGATGCAGCCAATTCTCGTTTCTTTTATTTTAGTTCTGCTACAAGACCATTTGGTATGGTCAACTTAAGTCCAGACATGGCATTGAATGGCGTATGGAATACTGGTTATAGATATAACGACGACACCATCAAATGCTTTAGTCATATTCACTGTTGGGAATTATCTGGGATACCCGTATTACCTACAACAGGCGTATTTAAAGGTCAATTAGGTCCTAATGCTTATGGATCTTCTTACACACACCAACAAGAAATTGCAAAACCAGGTTACCATAAAGTAGTATTGAAAGATTATGGCATTACTGCCGAGTTAACTTCCACTACTAGGGTAGGCTTTCATAGATATACTTTTCCAAAATCGGCAGATAGTCATATACTATTTGACTTTACAACAGTGTTGGGTTCTTCTGAAACACAGTCTGCCAATACACACCAAGTAAATGATCATAGCATTGCTGGAGAAGTAACAATGGCTCCAACTGTTCGTAGGCCAAAACCTATTACTGTATTTTTTGTCGTTGAATTCGACAAGCCATTCAATTCATTTAAAGGTTGGAAAGACCGAAAAATTCTTGCCGATCAAAACAGCGTTAGCGGCGAACACACGGGTGTTTATGTAAACTTTGCAACAACTGCAAATGAAGTTAGAAAAATGAAAGTGGCCATTTCATACACAAGTATTGCAGCTGCTGAAAATAATTTAAAAATTGAATTACCTCATTGGGATTTTGATAGAATAGTTAAAGAATCTGCACAGGAATGGAATGAATGGTTGGGTAGAATAGATATAGAAGGAGGAACACTTACCGAACAAAGAAGATTTTATACCGATTTATGGCATGCATTACAAGGAAGAAGAATTGTTAGTGACCATAGCGGTACTTATATAGATAATACTGGAGCAAAACCTAGAATCGGACAAATTCCATTAGGTGCTAATGGTAACCCTAAATTTAATGAGTACAATTCAGATTCATTTTGGGGGGCACAATGGTCAATCAATACACTTTGGCATTTGGTATATCCAGAATTAACAGAGTCATTTGTTAACTCGCTTTTATTAATGTACAAAGACGGCGGATTAATTCCTCGTGGTCCTTCGGGCGGTAATTATACCTATGTAATGACAGGTGCTGCTACAACACCATTTATTGTAAGTGCTTATTTAAAAGGCATACGTGGTTTTGATATTGCACAAGCCTATGAAGGCATGCGTAAAGACCATTTTCCTGGCGGGATGATGGGCAAAGTTGGGTATGAGCATTATACATCAAAGGGTGGTGGTATTGAAGAATATATTTCATTAGGCTATGTGCC
>JAPLEL010000192.1 GCA_026391415.1 Bacteroidota bacterium | reverse complement strand
GCCGATTATGTATACATTGTTGACCCTTGGTGGAATCCTGCGGTAGAACAACAAGCTATTGATAGAACGCACCGCATTGGTCAAACAAAAAATATTTTCGCCTACCGAATGATTTGTACCGATACAGTAGAAGATAAAATATTAAAACTACAAGAGCGCAAACGCAACCTAGCCAAAGATTTAATTACAGACGACGAAGGATTTGTTAAAACACTTACTAAAGAAGATGTGGAATATTTATTTAGCTAAACCAATCTAAATAAAAAAAGCTTCAAAAATTGAAGCTTTTTTATAGGTATTTATTTTTTCATTTCTGCTGCAGCAATTAAAGCAGCAGGATCTTTTTTAAAGGTTGCTTTACATTCAGTTGAACAAAATCCTAGTACTTTTCCGTTGTAATTTGCTGTATCACTAATGCCGGCCGTTACGGGCATTCCACAGGCTGGGTCTTTTGTGTTATTTACAAGTGCAATATCATAAGTTTTTGTAGAGTCTATTGACTTGTCTTCAACCGTTACTGTTTTAGTGCTAGTAACAGTATCACATGAACTAGTTAATAACGTAACCAATAAAACTAATGCTATAAAAAAACGCATAAATTGAAGTTAAAAATTAAACGAATAGGCTGAATAGTAAAATTAAAGAATATACCACACTAATTCTCTCGTTTTTTGTACTACCTAGTTTAAACACAATTAATTATACCATATTGACAAAATCTTTGCCTCTTGCCTATATCAGCTATCCCTTCACCGATTTTTAAACACCCTTTTCCGACTATCCTGTTAGCTTGCCGCTGGTTAATTATAATTAAAACCCATTGAATAAGCAAACTAGCTTTGCTTTTAATAACATAGACTATGCGTAATTTATATATTCTCGTTCTACTCAGCTTTGTTTCCATTTCTTCAATGGCGCAAAATTCAGGGTCAGTTAAAGGTGTTTTAATTGATTCTTTAAGCAAGCAATCCTTAAAAGATGCCACTGTTACTGTAATAGATGCTAAAGACTCTACTCTTGAAGTATTTGGACTAGCAAAAACAGACGGAAGTTTTGATTTAAAAAATCTTCCGTTTACAGATTTGATCATTCAAGTGAGTTTTCAGGGTTATTCATCTTTTAGTAAAATGATTAGCCCTAGCAAATCTAAACCAGACATTACCCTAGGGACCATTTTTTTAGTGCCTAGTGCCAATGATTTAGGAAATGTAACAGTAACTCAATCCCCCATTAGAATTAAAGGAGATACTACTGAGTTCAATGCGGCAAGCTTTAAAACCAAACCAAATGCGGTTGCCGAAGACCTATTAAAAAAACTACCTGGTTTAGAAGTAGGCGCAGACGGTAGCATTAAAGCCCAAGGAGAAACCGTGCAAAGAGTATTGGTTGATGGAAAACGTTTTTTTGGAGACGATCCTAAATTGGCTACCAAAAACATCCCTCCAGATATCATTGACAAAATTCAAGTATATGATGCTTTAAGCGACCAAAGTTCCTTCACAGGATTTGATGATGGTAATAGGGTTAAAACAATTAATATCACAACAAGAAAAGACAAGCGCAAAGGCTATTTTGGAAAAGTAGTAGTGGGTGGTGGTAGCACCGGCGAAGAAGGTGTGAATGATAATAATTTGAACCTTAGTAAGTATGATGGCGACAAGCAAATTACTTTAATTGGTCAAGGAAACAATGTAAATAAACAAAATTTCACCGGTGGTCAAGGCGGAGGTGGAGGAGGTTCAACTGGCGGCCGTGGTGGTTCAACCGGTGGATCTGGTATTGTAAATACTTGGGCAGCAGGCTTGAATTACCGAAATGACTGGGGCACAAAAACCCAGGCTTATGGTAGTTATTTTTATAACGACCAAAAAACCTATACCGATCAAAATAGCCATACACAAACACTTGTAAACGGTAGTGCAGACTCTTCGAATTTGAGTAATAACGTTTCATCTGCTGTTAGACATAGTGCAAACAACCGTTTTAATTTTAATATTGAATCGCAGTTTGATTC
>JAPLEL010000298.1 GCA_026391415.1 Bacteroidota bacterium | reverse complement strand
ACCAAAACGGTAACTGAAAGTTAAACGTCCTTGTTGTTGGTCTCTAGTTCTAGTACTAGTTTGATTAAAATAAATACTTTCAGAATAAGTTTTTGAAACCTGTGTTTTAAAAATATCATTCACACTCAAACTTAATGAACCAGATTTTCCGTTCTTCCAAGTCCAATCTTTTTTAATGGCTAAGTCTGCAGAGTAACGTGGATAATTATATCCTTGAGAAGTTGTTTGAGGACCACCCCACATTCCACTCATTCCACCACTACTTCCACGACCTTGCATTTGGTTACTGCTACCTCCAGGAGGTAAAATTGTTTTTGCTTGGTAGTCGCCACTTAGTTGTACTGACCATGTTTTAGATACTTTAAAAGTACTATTCATTTTACTAAACCAACTTAAAAGTGAATTGTCAATTGATTGACCTGCAATGCTAGAGTTGATTTTTGAATTGAATAAGTTGAAGCTTAAAGTAAGGTCCCACCATTTGTTTACAGACATTTTATTAGACAATTCTAACCCATAAGTCATGCTATTATCTGCATTGATATAAGTATTGAAGTAGGCGCTATCACCCGATGATAAACCATTTTTATCGCGATAAACATAACGGGTAATTAAATTGGTACTGTATTTGAAATAAACAGTTGCTAAAAAGTTAGCCCCTTTTTTATATGCATTATTATAAGATGCTTCAAATGAATTGGTGAACTCAGGTTTTAATTTTGCATTACCAATATTAATATTTTGCGGATCTGAATAATCAGGGAAAGGCATTAATTGAAAGAAGTTAGGACGATTTACACGTCTTGAATAGTTCAATTGAAAATCTTGCGTAGCATTTATTTTATAGGTAGCAAATGCACTAGGGAACAAACTCAATGGATATTTCACCGAAAAATTAGAAGAGTCAACACCATTTTGTTTTAATAAAGTACCAGTGTAACTAGAGCTTTCAACTCTGAAACCCAATTGGTAACTCCATTTTTTTGCTTTAAAAGAATAGTTTACATAACCAGCATATACTTGGTCATTGAATTTATATTTACTACTAATTAATGGAACCAAGTAGTAATCGTTTAGTGTTGAACTGAAACGGTATTGGTCACTTCCGTTGCTGAAGTCGCGAATGGAGCCGCGTCCACCTGCTTCAAATTTTGCATCTTCACCCAATTCATTTTCATAGTCTAATTGTAGGGTATAGTTTTTGCTTACACCACCACCTAAGGTTTTTTGTTTTAATCCGGTTCCTTTTAAACTATTATCTAAATTATAAGTTTGCGTAATAATATTACTCTCGTTATTATTATTACTAGAGTTTATGTTTAAGTCTCCAGATAAACTTTCACCTGCTTTTTCGTAATTGTGTTTATAACTTAATTGCGTTCCAAAGTTTTCAAATAAGCCTCTATTTGAACTTGCAATTTTATTAAAAGAAGTATTTGTGCCTTTAATGGTAGAATCTACTCTTTGTGTTTGGTCGCTATTCATTTCTCCAGTTACATAATTTGCTCCAACTGTAAAAGTGTTTCTATTATTTAACAAGTAATCTACACTTCCTCTAAAGAAACCAAAATAGCCACCACTAACGCCATTAGTGTTTTGATGTATAAAACTTGGCATTGATAAATAGTTATAACGGTCTGCATTTCCTTCAGAAATAGATTTACGTTCATTGAAATTGCCACTTAATGAAATATTGGTTTTAGTTTGACGAATGCTTAAATCGCCTCCCAAATTGAGTTTTCCACGAGAGTCAATGCCTGTGCGTAATCCGCCATTATAGCCACTTTTTTTATTCTTCTTTAAAACAATATTTAAAATACCGGCATTACCACCAGATGCATCATATTTAGCAGAAGGATTGGTAATTAATTCTACTTTGTCAATGATTTCTGCAGGTATTTGATCGAGTGTTAATGTGGTTGGTCTGTTATCAATGAAAATAGTAGGAGAGGCATTACGCATAGTTACGTTTACGTCAATATCAACATTTAATGAAGGAATATTCTTCATAATTTCTGTTGCGGTTTGACCAGCACTCATTAAATTTTTATCTACATTAAAAATTTTACGGTCAATTCCCATTTCAAACAATGGCTTAGCAGTAGAATTAACGGTTACATTTCCAAGATTGGTTGCGTCTTGCTCTATTTTAATATTTCCTAAATCTTTATCAACCATCCCTAATAGTTGTTGCATATTGGGTTGACCTTGTCCGGCTTGAGGAAACTTAATACCAAAACTAATAGGCTTTTCTATTTTGGTATAGCCAATTGAAGACAGTTTTAAAGTGAAATTACCCATAACCGATAGGTTTTCAATACTAAACTCACCATTTGCTTTGGTAATTTGTGTTGAAAGTATGACTAGTTTCATTTTTTTAGTAACTGTATCAAATTTATTGCCGGTCATTTGAATGGTAACCCCTTCAACTGCTTTATTGGTTTTTGAGTCAATGATTTTACCATAAAAATGGCCAACATTCATGTTCTGACTAGCGCCTGCGCCGCCTCTCATTCCTCCACCCATTGGGTATTGCGCAACAGACATATTGCTTATATACATTAAAATCGCGGCAAGTATTATTTTTTTCATAATATGTTTAATTCTTATAGTGGAAAAGCAAAGTTCGTGTAATGATGGATGGTTATGCTTTTATCATTGTACAAGCGGTAATATGACAAATTTGAGTGGATAAAGTTTTAAAATAGTGGGGGTTAAGTGCAATTATTATCGGTGATTAGCTTAAAAGGGTTAATAAAACCTGGAATAAACCAATCAAAAAACCAAGTACACCGCCAATGACTTCTACAAAACGAAATTCTTTACTCATTATTGCTAGTAAAATTTCCTCTAGTTTATCGCTCGAAAAATTGCTTACTTTTTCAACAACAATTTTTTCTAGGTCAAGTTCTTTTTCTAATTGCCCCATATAATTAGTCATCAAAAGCGGAAAAAGCAACTCCAATTCTGAAATAAACACTGTTTTCATCTGTGCAATGGTTCTATCTCCTACAAACATGCTTATCATTGGCATTTCTTCGGGTAATTTAACACGCAAGAAATGGTCAATATGCGTTTCTACATAGGGCATGAGCAGTTGCATTAATTTGCCAATATTGGCTGGGTTGCTGATTTTTTCTTCGATATCTTTAAAAGATAGCAACTCGCTACTTACCAGTTTGCCCAATTTTTCGGCAAATTGTTGTTGTCTTTTTGGAAAAATACCATGGAAACTAATGCCCATGATTTTTATAGGTTCTTTCGGATGGAAAAGCATTTTAATGGCAATCCAATTAGTGAACCAGCCAATAAAAGCAGAAATCAAAGGGATTAAAAAAAGTGCAATTGTCATGTTATAAAAATTTAAAACCCTATAAGTAAAGGCTTATAGGGTTTTATTTGGGAGAACGATGGGTCTCGAACCCACGGCCTACAGTGCCACAAACTGTCGCTCTAACCTACTGAGCTACGCCCTCCATTTGTAAATGCTCTAAAACTTTTTAGTTTCAAAGGAGTGCAAAAATAGGGTAAATAAGCATTTGCCGAAACTCAATTTTCATTCTTTTTAAATCTCTTTTTAAAAAACCTTTGTTAATTGCGATAAAAGGTAAGATTCAAAGGTGATTTTCAGCTATTTTTGAAATTAGTCATGCAAAAATTTAAAATATTTATGAAGAGTAGAAAAGGATTGGTTTTAACAGCCGTTGTATTATTTGGTGCATTATTCTTTGCGTTTAAAGTAATTGATACACGTTTTGATCGCACAGATCTTACCCAAAGACAAAGATTGTTAACAGCCATTGGTTCTTTGTTGGAAAGTGAGCACTACAGCCCTAAAACCATTAATGATGCTTTTTCTAAAGAGGTTTTCAAAAAATATTTAACAGAACTTGATGGAGAAAAAATCATTTTTCTTCAATCAGACATCAATAGTTTTAAAAAATTCGAAACAACTATTGATGATGAAATTCATGGTGCTCCAATTCTATTTGCTCCAACAGTTAGTGCAGTATATGCCAAAAGAATAGCAGAAGTAGTTAGTTTATATAAAGAAATTTTAGCAACGCCATTCATTTTTACTATTGATGAAACAGCTGTTTTAGATGGCGATAAATTGTCGTTTGCAGGTTCTGAAGCTGAAAAAAAAGATAGGATGCGTAAAACCTTAAAGTTTTTATCTCTAGAAAG
>JAPLEL010000034.1 GCA_026391415.1 Bacteroidota bacterium | reverse complement strand
TGTGTTGTTGCAGCACTCATGCCAGAATATATACCCATACCAGCTGCTTCAACAGCTACTAATTGTACACTTAGCTCATCTAAAAAATGATAGAACGCACCTGCCGCATTGCTTCCTCCGCCAACACAGGCCACCACATGCGTTGGTAATTCATTGCCTGTTTTTTCTTTTAACTGCCAGCGGGTTTCTTCACTTATTACACTTTGAAAACGTGCTACCATATCTGGATAAGGATGCGGACCAACCACACTGCCAATAATATAATGCGTATCTATGGGGTTATTAATCCAGTCACGAATGGCTTCATTGGTAGCGTCCTTTAATGTTTTGCTGCCACTTAATGCAGGTATTACTTTGGCGCCAAGCATACGCATACGTGCCACATTGGGGGCTTGACGTTCAATATCTTTTTCGCCCATGTAAACAATGCATTCTAATCCTTTCAAAGCACATACAGTAGCCGTTGCTACACCATGTTGGCCAGCACCCGTTTCTGCAATGATTCTAGTTTTGCCAAGTTTGATGGCCAATAAAATTTGACCTATCGTATTATTAATTTTGTGCGCGCCTGTATGACAAAGGTCTTCGCGCTTTAAATAAATCGCTGCATTAAATTCTTTACTCAATCGCTCTGCTAAAAATAGCGGTGTTGGCCTACCTACATAATCTTTTAGTAATGATTGGAATTCTTTTTGAAAACTCGGCTCATACATGATTTCTAAATAGCGTGCTTTTAATTCCTCCACATTTCTGTGTAACATTTCAGGAATATACGCACCACCAAATTGGCCATAATAACCTTGTAAATCGGGCTGTTGAAAACTAGTAGTTGTGTTCATCTTTTATTATTTTAAACTATCCCTTAATAGCTGTTACAAAAGCCTGCACTTTTGCCATATCTTTTATGCCTGGTGCAATTTCAAATTTGCTATTGATATCTACCGAAAACAAATCTTTTGCTACCGAGCTTTTTGAAAATTCTTTTAATAATTCCGCATCAGTGGGCTCAATTCCTCCACTTAAAAAAAATGGCTTTTTAACAGTCTCTCCTTCTAATTGTTTCCAATTAAACTTCTTTCCTGTTCCGCCATATCCTGCACCTTCTGTATCAAATAAAAACATATCTGCTACATCTTGGTAATCTTTAGCACGCCATAAAATATTTTCTCCCTCACGCATTCTAAAGGCTTTTACTACTGTTACATAGTTTGAAATACGTTCGCAATATTTGGGAGATTCATCACCGTGTAATTGCACCAAGTATAAACCACAAGCGTCTACCATATGTAACACTTCTTCTGCAGGCGTATTAACAAAAACACCTACTTTGTTAATCTGTTTCCCTTTTAATTTTCGGAGTTGCTCTTTATTCATCTGCGAAAAAACATATCGGGGAGATTTGGGATAAAAAATAAAACCTGCAAATTCAACCCCCATTTCATCGAGTTGCATTAATTGATCAGGTTTAGTAATACCACAAACTTTAATACGCATATTATTTTGCTTTTAATTGATTCACAAAATCAGCAAAAGCAATCGAAGGGCTAGCTTGTTTCATGAAATTTTCTCCAATTAAAAATCCTTTAAAACCTGCTTGGCGTAAAGTTACAATAGTATCTACATTACTAATGCCACTTTCTGCAATAGCTAGTTTATTAGTTGGAATTTGTTTAATCAAGGCCAAAGAAGTATCAATAGTCACTTCAAAGGTTTTCAAATTGCGGTTATTGACGCCCACTAAATCAATGCTATCACAAATATGTTCTAACTCTTGTTCGTTATGAATTTCTAATAACACTTCTAACCCTAAAGACTTAGCAGTAGCTGCCATTGATTTTACTTTGCCAGGATTTAAACAAGCGGCAATTAATAAAATCACTTCAGCACCATGGGCTTTGGCTTCAATCAATTGGTATTCATCAATCATAAAATCTTTGCGCAACAAAGGCACTTCATTAATGGTTGCTGCCAATAAATCGTTTAATGATCCTCCAAAAAATTCCGTATCGGTTAAAACAGAAATACCTGATGCACCATATTTGGCATAAGCCATGGTTACTTCTTCAACCGTTACGTTGTCATTGATTACACCTTTGCTTGGAGACTTTCGTTTAAACTCCGCTATAATTCCTGTTTTTGTAGGATCCAATAAAAACGAATACAAGGAAAGTGTTTCGGCTTTAAAATATTTCATCTGCTCTAAATCTGCAATAGGTGTTTGCAATTTTTTAGCAGCCACTTCTATTTGTTTTTGGGCAATAATTTTATCTAGAATATTCATATTATTGAAGGCTAATTAAAGTTTGTAATGACTGGTATGCTTTACCAGATTCAAGGCTTTCTACAGCGGCTAAATAAGCATCGTTATAGTTGGCGTATTTTCCTGTACAGTGCAAAGCCATAGCAGCATTGGCTAATACTACTGCGTTTTGAGCCCAAGTACCTTCGCCTTTTATAATTGATGTAAAAATTGCGCTTGCTTCCTCTACAGAATCACCGCCATAAATAGATGCTGGCGTTACAGTACGTTTGCCCAATTGTTCTGGCGTATAAATAAATTCGCCTTCATTGGTAATAATTTTTGTGTCGTTGGTTAATGAAATTTCGTCGTACCCGTCTAAGCTGTGTAAAATAGTAAAAGCTTTTCCGGTTTGCTGTAATAAATAATTATAAATTCTAGCCATTTCTAAATTATACACACCCACCAATTGATAAGCAGGTGCTGCCGGATTTACCATTGGACCTAGCATGTTAAAAAAAGTTCTAACACCCAAACTCTTTCTAGTTGAACCAACCACTTTTAATGCAGGATGAAATAATGGCGCATGTAAAAAACAAATATTAGCCGTTTCAATTTCTTTTAATAATGAGGCATTATCATTTTTATGCCGATAACCTAACTGCTCCATTACATTCGATGCCCCACTAATGGAACTTGCCCCATAATTACCATGCTTAGCCACTTTTTGTCCTGCACCTGCTACTATAAAACAAGATAGTGTAGATATATTAAACGTATTTTTTCCATCGCCACCTGTTCCAACAATATCTACTACTTCATATCCTTTTAAATCAACTTTTACACAAAGTTCTAGTAGCGCATCTCTAAATCCTTGCAACTCTTCAATGGTAATACTTCGCATTAAAAATACCGTAATGAAAGAAGCAATTTCAGCCTCATTGTATTGGCCAGCAGACATGTTGACTAATATTTCTTTAGCTTCATTTCTGCCGAGCGTTTTGTGCTCAAATAAATATTGCAATATCTTTTTCATATTATTTTTTTAACCAGTTTCTTACTATTGTTTCTCCGATTGGTGTAAGTACCGATTCGGGATGAAATTGAACACCTTGTACATCAAAATTTTTGTGTTCTAATGCCATAATAAATCCATTCGATTCAGATGCTGTAATAGTTAACGCATCCGGAAAATTTTTATCACTCACTACCCAACTATGGTATCGACCAACAATAAACTCATTAGGCAATCCCTCAAATAAATTATTTTTATTAGCACTAATGGGTGCTGTTCTTGGTAGCAATTGAATAGGCGTTGCAACCCCA
>JAPLEL010000195.1 GCA_026391415.1 Bacteroidota bacterium | reverse complement strand
AGATAAGTAAGGTATTCTTGTTCCTGTTGTTTGACCATTATAGCCCATTGCAAAAACAGTTAATACAACATTTCTTTGCAAAGTATTGGTACTAGCATAAGTTGCAACAGCAGCAGTAGTTACATCTGCGCCTTTGGGACGAATTGTCCAAGATGGCGTTCCTGTTGCGTAAGGCATTTCAAATGTAGCAGAAGCTGCCATATAAGCGATGCCTGTTTGCATTAAAATACCATCTTTATACAAATCTACACTCGGCATGTTTGGCATTAAATTCACAAAACGATACCTGCAATAATCTGTTGGTAAATTATCAATACTATTTTTAACCAATAAAGACTGAGTCGAAGCAGCTGTATCAGCTATATGCAAAGTATATGGTGCATTGTCTGGTATTGTAACTGTTTTATTGAACAACACAACAGAATCGGTATTGGTGCCTACTTTAGGAATCACTACAGATACTGCATTTGACCCAATTGGTACATTCAAATACAAGGCAAAGTTACTACCATTGGTATTGTATCCACCACCAGGAAAAGGTGTTCTAGTAGCCAATGCATTACTAACTACATTACCATTTATTTTAATTAACATGGTAGTATAATTAATGGTATAAGCAAATGCAATGTTTATTTTTAATTGCCCTTGGGTAGAAGATACACCATATGCGTTATACGCTTGGTTGGTTACCCCACTATTCTTTGCACAAGCAAACAATAAAAAGAATGCTGAAACAAGGAATGAATATTTTAAAATTCGTTTTTTCATCGTAAACTATTTAAAAATTAAGATTATGGTTGACTGAACCAATGTTCTTTGGTATGATAATCAGATGCCAATGCGCCAATTGTTTGTAAGGCTGGAATATTATATAAATATTCCTAGGACGACAACGATAAGCCAATTTTCCTGAATTGTAAATGTGTAAAGTAGTTGGCAAAGTAAAATCTGCATACACTTGGTTTCCTGTTGTAGGGTCTTTATCAACATAGTGAAAACGACGCATATCAACCCATGTTTCATTAAAGCCATAGCCATATAATGCAATGTATTTTTGCAACATAATTTGACTTAATGAAAGTGCAGCAGCAGTTGGAACAACTGCAGGATCCGCAAAATAGGCAGCCCTAGTTGCAGGTGTAATTAATGATACACTTGGAATACGTGATTGATAAGTATTGATTAACATATCAAATGATAAATTAATTCCATTAGTATAAGCGGCTAATGCAAGTGCTTTGTCTCCTTTTCTAAATGCAGCTTCTGCTTTCACAAACTGCATTTCTGCTGCTGTGATAAGTGGAAAAGGCGCAAGGTTATTAAAAATATATCTTCCAGAATCGGCAGTTACAGCAGTAGAAGAAAATGCTGCTCTCCAAAAATTCTTTGGTTGATCGGCGGTAGCCAAACCTGAAGGTCCTAAATTTGGAACAACCCCTTTATAAGTACCATTTGTGTTTTCATTAATCAAGTATGGTGTACGAGGATCAAATACTCCTTTAAATGGAGAAGTTGCTCCTGTACCTGTTAACAAATTAGCAATAAAAGCAGATTGTCTTAGTGTACCAATATTTCCTCTATAAGGTCCGAAATAATTATTGGTTCCGCTAAAGTTACCTCCAACCCATTTTTGCATGGCATTATCGGCATTATTGGTAATAGACAAATCGCAATATTTAATAGCTGAATCTGCATAGCCTTTTGATGCATAAAAAGATTTATTGCTCAAATGTGCGAATGTTCTTGCTTTGATAGCATAAACAAATTTCTTCCATTTGTTTACATCTCCACCGTACATGTATCCATCACCATAAGCTAGGTTAGTAGCACTAACGCCATCACCAGTTTTGTTCAAATACATGATAGCACTATCGCAAATTTGACGTACCGTATCGTATACTGCAGACTGTTGGTCGTATTTAAATTGTTGCAAACTTTGATTGAATGCATCTCTTAAAATCACTTCACCATATTCTTCAGTTAAGGTTAACCAACTAAAGGCGAAAATAGCATTTGCTACACCTACATAATCCCATTTCTTTTGCTCTGTACCTCTAGAAATAATGAATTTTGCATTTTGACCAATTCCATAATAGTGCATCGCCCATACTAATCCGGTATTATCAGAAACAGTACCGTAAACACCACCCATTTGATCGTACTGATCTCCAGTTCCATTCAAATTCCAGAATTGGATATACTTACCCAAGTTTACTGATTCGGTAACAGGACCATAAGAACCACCACCGCCACCAGTTGGGGGCGCTGCTGTTGATGTCATTTGATTAATGACATTGGGCAAAATTGCCTCAATAGAACCCTCAATTGGATTATTAGGATTCAAATAAGCTTCATCGAGCTTTTTTGAACAAGATTGAAAAGAGATAACCGCTAGTGCAATAACTATTACTGCAAAAAAAGAGGTTATGCCGAATTTATGTTTCATGTTACCTAGTTTAATGTTATTCAATTAAAATCCTACTCTAAGACCTGCGTTAAAACTTAAAGGAGCAGCGATATTACCATAGTCAAAGCCTACAGCACCCACCCCTCTTAATGAAGCATTACCACCATTTGCAGCAGGATCAGCTCCTGAATAGTTGGTGAATAATACCAAGTCATTACAAGTAAGGAAGAAACTCAAAGATCTAAATGGCAAGTAGTCTAACAAACCTGGAGCATCCACATTTGATTTTTTACCCAAATATTTAGATGGTACTGAATAGCTGATAGAAATGTCTCTTAAACGGAAAGCATTGATATCACGTTCCATATAATCTTCTTCAGGCATTGCAGTTCCTCCATAGTAACTATAGTTATAATAAGGTGTTACAATAATATTGTTGATAGTTGGTGTAGCAGTATTTTCTAAACCATTTTTAAGAATACCTTCAATAATTCTAGGCGTCATACGGTCTGCAGTTTTAGCAGATTTACCTAAAATAGTTAGGTACATATTAGTAGCATTGAAAACATCTCCGCCCATTCTTAAATCCCATAAGAAACTCAAGTTCCAGTCTTTGTATCTAAACCTGTTTATTGTTCCTAAAGTTAACCAAACAGTTCTATCACCTCTTACACGGAAGGTTGTTTCATTTAAAGGCATTCCTGTAAGTGGATCTACTAGAATAGCGCCATTATTTGGCAATAAACCGTTTGCACCTGTAGGCGTTAAATCTTGTCGCTTATAACCAGCACTAGTAATTGTACCAGTAGAATAACCTGGACGCAAACCACCTCTAGCATTACCATATAACCAAGTAGATGCATCGTAATAATCTGCACCTGCAATATCAATAGGCAATGGAATAGCCAAAACCTTATTCCACATATGGTTAAAATTGAATTGGATATTCCAATCAAAATCCTTTTTGCGGATAGCTTTAATGCCGATAGAAACTTCAATACCTTGATTTCGTACGCTTGAGTTATTTTGAGTATTCAAAATAAAACCAGTACCATAACTTGCTCTAAAACCTTGTGCAATTTGGTTAAGTGCCAAAGTATTGTAATAAGCACCGTCGAAAGTTACTACATCATGAAATAGTCTTAACTCAGTACCTACTTCATAGGTGTTTTGTGTTTCAGGTTTCAAATCTGGATTTGCATTGGTAAATGCATATTGCAATGGAGCAGGAATTAAAGTTCCCGTTGTTGGAGGTTGATTTGCACTTGTAACAGTTGGAACAAAATTCGATTGGTTTGAATATGGATCTGGGAGTCTAGCCGTTGAAGCTAAAGATCCTCTCAATTTCCAATAACTTAATAAGCCACCCTTCAACGCAGGTATGATATCACTCATGATAACACTCAAACTTCCTCCTGGATAACTATAGTTTCTGTTAGCAGCAGGTAATACGGAAGATGATTCAAAAGCCATAGAACCAGTTAAGAAAATCAAATTGTTATAACTGATAGTTGCTTCTGCAAACTCAGCAACTTGATAATTTTTACGAATGTTCCATTGACCAGCACCATACAATGTTGCCCTTGCTAAACGAGTTCTTGTAGCAACACCTGTACTACTACTATCAAACCCTCTAGTGCTGTCAAAAGTACCTGACACACCAAATGATTGTGATTCAGCCTGGCTCCAACGAGTACCAACTGTTAAGCGGGTATTGAATTTGCCAAATGCTTTTCTAGCGGTAGCAGATACCGTATGATTATAAGTAGTTGTTTTAACCCAATAATTATCTAATTGTCCTTTATTGGCCATAGAAGATTGTGAAGCAGATTCTGGATCACGGTATTGGAAACCTTCTGTATTATAATTATTATAACCAAATCTTCCAGCAACTGTTAACCAAGGAAGTGGGTTATAGTTGATGGCTAAATTCGCTTCGTAGTTATTGGTTTTATCTTTTGACACGTTTCTATTTACGGCAAAAAACGGATTGTCTGTTTCTGCAATAGTTCCTAAACCAGCATCGTCTGCAGGATTATTAGCGGAAGTATTTACTAAATATCTTTTATGTCCATTTGACAATTGAAAATTTCTTGCATCATCTGTTGAAGGCCATAAAAACAAGTTCAGTAAATAACCGCCAGATCCTTTCATCGCTTTATCATTACTACTATTACTGTAAGCAATTGACGGCGTGATATCTAAGTGTTTACCAATTTTAGTATTATTGGTTAAACGGAAATTGATTCTTTGTAAACGAGTATTTGGAACAACCCCAGTTTGATCATAATAAGATCCACTCGCTCTAAAACTAGACTTTGCAGTACCAAAATCAACACCTATGTTTTGAGTTTGTCCAAAAGCTGTTTTAAAGAAGTTTCCAACGTTATCATAGATTGGTGTAGAAGCATTTAATGCAGGTCCGAAAGCAGAAAAAGTTCCAGTTGATGCATTACCATTAGTTCCTTGTTGGAATCCATTGTATATAGATGGAATATTTTGTAAAGATTGCATACGGAAACTATTGTCGTAGTTAACATTTAATCTTTTACCTACTGTAATTTTTGCACGTTTAGTAGTAATTACAATGGCACCATTACTGGCAGAACTACCATACAAAACAGTTGCTTCTGGTCCTTTTAATACAGTGATTGATTCAATATCATTTGGATTGATATCAGAAATTCTATTGGTAAAGTCATTAGATGTATTACTTTGGCCAGCTGCAGCTGGTACAACTGCAGTTGCATCAATTGTTGAGTTATCTCTAATAACCCCATCAATTACAAATAAAGGTTGGTTGTTTAAAGACATGGAGTTAAATCCACGCAATACAATAGTTGAAGATGCTCCAGGAACACCTGAAGTTGAGGTAATGGTTGCACCGGCAATTCTACCTTGCAATCCAGTTACAAAACTTTCACGTTGCGTTTCTTTAATATCATCTCCTTTTACTACTTGTGTTGAATAACCCAAATCTCTCGATTTACGTTTGATATCCATCGCAACAACTACTTCGTCTAATTCTGCAACAGAACTTTTCAGCAGAACTGTTATAGTAGATCCTGTAACAATTGCTTTTTGGGTTTCAAAACCTATATAACTTACTAATAGGGATTGGCCTTTAGTAGCTTTTACAGTAAATGCTCCCTTTTCGTTTGTTTGGGCAGCAGTGGTAGTTCCCACAACTTTAATCGTAACACCTGCCAATGGTGTTTTTTTATCGGCATCCTGCACTGTGCCGGATACTGTTTGGCTTTGCCCATAAGATGGCAACGAGAAAATGAGAAGTAGTAGAACGACTACTTTCATCAAAGAAGCAATTTTTCTCATAACAATTTTTTTGTTTTCGTAATTCATTTAGTGCTGTCCGTTTTTAGAAACCTCTAGTTCCAAATACTATGACATATCAACCTTGTAAAACATTGCATGGTGTTTCCCTTTTTTTTACGCAAAAAACCGCAAAATGGAAATCACTTCAAATTTTACAAGAAATCATATGGCAATGTTAAAATTTGTGGACCACATTAACGAATTTATTTTATAACAATTCGATAAACGTGCATTTATGGCGAATAAAAAATGCCTAAAACCGCAATAATCTGCAATTATTTATTGCATATATAAATTAGGGCATTGCTAATCAGCAACTTGAGCCAATAACTTACAAAACCTGTGCTATTTTGCCTATATAAGGCACCAAAATGGAATGGGTAGGATTGAGCTCGGTGATTAAAATATCTACCTCCTGTATTTTGCAAACTTGTAACCTTTGGATACTATTTAACTTTTCAGAAATAGCCAGTGAAACTGTTTTTTGGGCACTTTGTATCATTGCCTTTTTAACTTCAATAATTTCCCATTCCATATCTGTTATACCAAAATTGGCATCAATGCTATTGGTTCCTAAAAAACAGATATCGGCTTTTATTTCTTGTAATCGCAAGACCACTTCGGCCCCTACAGACATTTGTGCGTTTTTTAGCAAGCGATTGCCTAAAAAAATTACTTCTGAATTAGGATGATTTAGTAGTGCTAGCGCGATGGGCAAACTAACGGTAATAAATGTGGCATTCAGTTCGTCGGGTAAGGATTTTACTAGTTCTAAAATAGTAGTGCCACCGGTTAACAAAACAAACATCCCATCTTGAATTAAATTACGTGCCTTAAAAGCGATTACTTTCTTTTCTGGTAAAGAGTATACTGGATTTGGTTCTAGTGTAAAATGAAAGGATTTAGACAGTCCTCCCCCATGCACTTTTATGAGTTTGCCCTGTTCTGAAAGTTCCTGTAAATCGCGGCGTATAGTATCTTCCGATACTTCTAGGTGTACACTTAGGTCGGAACTTAATACTTTGTTATGAATATTGATTTGTTGCAGTATATAAGCCTGCCTTTCTCTTTTAAGCATGGATAAATTTAATAGAAATTCAAAAAACGGCTCGATTTTTTTATGAACCCGAATAAAATTCAATCCTATGCCGAAAGATTTTATCTTCGCTCTGCATGATTTCTCCAAATACCATACAACAGATTACCAATCAAATTGATATCATGGATGTGGTGGGTGAATTTGTGAAACTGAAAAAACGAGGCACTAATTACTTAGGATTGTGTCCGTTTCATAACGAGAAATCGCCTTCATTTACCGTATCTCCTGCAAAAGAAATTTATAAATGTTTTGGTTGTGGCAAAAGTGGCAACAGCATTACCTTTTTAATGGAGCACGAAAAATACAGTTATGTTGAAGCACTAAAATGGTTGGCGGCTAGATACAATATTGAAATTGAAGAAAGCGAATCTAGCCCCGAACAAAAATTGCAAAATCAAACCGCCGATAGTTTATTTGCCATCAATCATTTTGCACAAAAATTCTTTACCTCACAATTAACAGAAACTGAGGAAGGAAAAAATATAGCACTCTCCTATTTACAAGAACGCGGATTTAGAAATGCAGTACTTGAAAAATTTCAAATTGGTTTTAACCCAGATATAAAAGATGCTTTAACAAAAGCATTATTAGCCAATCAATTTAATCCTGAGATACTTCCTAAAACCGGTTTGGTTGCACTACGAAGCAATAATGAATTAGCTGATAATTATAGGGGAAGAATTATTTTTCCTATTCATAATAATTCTGGAAAAGTGATAGGATTTGGTGCGCGCGTAATTGGTAAATCAGACCGCGGACCAAAATATATTAACACGCCAGAAAATGAAATTTATGTAAAAAGTAAAATCCTATACGGCTCTTATTTTGCAAGGCTTGCCATTGATAAAGCAAACGAATGTTTACTAGTAGAAGGATATACCGATGTTGTGAGTTTACACCAAGCAGGCATTGAAAATGTAGTAGCGAGTGGTGGTACTTCTTTAACAGTAGACCAATTAAGATTGGTTAAAAAATACACTAATAATCTTACCATCATTTACGATGGCGATAGTGCAGGAATTAAAGCAGCACTTCGTGGATTAGATATGGCTTTAGAAGAAGGGTTGAATGTAAGATTAGTACTCATTCCTGACAATGAAGACCCTGATAGTTATGTAAACAAAGTGGGTGTTACTGCCTTCAATGAATTCATTGCTGCAAATAAAAAAGATTTTATTTTATTTCAGTTAGAAGTAATGTTGAAGGAAGCGGGCAATGATGTATCTCGCAAAAGTGCTGTTGTAAACCAAGTAGCAGAAACTATAAGTAAATTAAATAAGGCAGAAGACTTTACGCGTCAGCAAGACTATATTAGGCAGTGTGCAGGAATATTAAGAATTGATGAATTGGGATTAACTAATTTGGTTAACAAACTTAAACGCGACAAACTTACAAAAGAAGAAAAAAAACAAGCAGCTGATCAAACAAGTTTCGACGACACAAATCAAGGTCAACCAGAAGATGTTTTAGACGATCAACAATTACTTTTTAATAAAGACGAAGCCCACGAAAGAAATATCATTGAAGTATTATTAGAATTTGGTTTGCGTCAATGGGATGAAACCAAAACAATGGCCGATTATATCTTCGAAGAATTAGAACAATTTCATTTTGATAATCCCGAATTAGAAGCGTTGTTTGAAACCTATAAAAACATGTATGCACAAGGCTTAGAACCTACTGCAAAATCAATGTTATACCATGCCAATGAAAAATTGAGAAACCTAGTGATTCATATTACTATGTCTAATTCTGAATTAAGTCAAAATTGGGACGATATAATGGAAGGCATGAACATTTTAAACAGAGACCTTAGCCAACAAGACGTATTGATGAGCGTGAATTTTTATAAGCTTCGAAAGATTAAAAAAATGTTCGAAGAAAATCAACGCGATATGGAATTTGCACCATTAGAAGAACAAATGCGCCTTATTGAATTACACCAACACCTAAAAGAAATTGAACGAAATATTACCCAACAATTGGGCACTGTAATTATTAAATAATTCAGTTTTTTTTCAAAAAAAATGCCCTCATTTTTCAATGAAGGCATTTTTAATTTTATATAATAGTGCAATTATTTTTCTGTTGGATTATTCTTTCCTGCCAATAATTTTTCGAGTGCAGTTTCTAGTCTGCGTTTTCTAGTGTCTTCTTTTTTAGCTGCTTCAATCCAGCTGACATATTCTTTTTGATTTGAAAAAGACAACGATGTAAAAAAGGATTGCGCTTCTTTGTGTTTTAAAAACATACTCCCCAATTCTGCAGGTGGCACAACTAATCTTTTTTCAAATTCCCCTTCTTGTAAATCAAGGTTTTTTATCTCAGAAAAATTACGATCCTTATTTGGAATAGTGTCTACCTTTTTAAATCGAATGGCACTCCATACATTATCAATAGCAATCTGCCTTACTGATTCGTATTCGTTTTTTATTAAGAAATCCCAACTACAATCTCTATTTAAATCGCTAACAATTTTACTAGAAGTTTTAGGATAAGACACCCATAATTTAGTTTCTGAAGTTAGTGCTGGAAATACCTCGCGTAACACATTATTGAGTTGTTGCTGACTGAGTGCAAATACCAAGGCAAAATCAACCTTTTTGCTTTTAAGCAATGGGGTGATGTTTTTTGCATACGTTAGTTTTGCAAACTGCTTTTCTATGGACGAAGGAATTCCTTGAATCAAGAGATTCTTTTCGTCTTTCAACTGTAATTTTTCAAACAAACTTTGATTCGACATGCCTAAAAGAAAAATTCGGTGGAATAATAAGAGTTGCAAAGTTAAAAAATTGTAACCTCTATAACTAATTCAAGCAGCACTATCTTTAAGGTTTTAGCAAAATAATTGGGGAATATGCTTTATGAGACTACTTTATGTATTATTTATTATATATCAATCCTCGCTTTCCACGCTCTTTTGCTTTCTTCTATCGCGCGATTTGAAAATGGGAACCTTACTTTCGGTTCCTTTTAAGATCCTTCCTATATTTTTTTGGTGAGTAAGTACCACCATTAAAGCAACTAAAACTGCAAACACTCTATAAAGCGTTTCCTTTTCATTAAAGATAAAAAGTATGAATATCATGAATGACACACCTGCCAACATAGAACTTAAGGAAACAAAACGGGTTAAGTATAATACAATTAAAAATACCCCAATACAACAAAGCGCAACAATTGGCTGAATTGCCACTGCCATGCCAAGTAAGGTAGCAACGCCTTTTCCACCCCTAAAATTGGCCCAAATAGGAAATATATGACCTATCACAGCCGCTAAACCTAACCCAATCATTAAATTCGTACGAGCTAGTTCGTGCGACAAATAGTAGGGTAATAAAATATATAATGAAGTAGCAACTACCCCTTTTAATACATCTACTAACATTACAAAAGACCCCCATTTAGAGCCAAGTACCCTGAAAGTATTGGTGGCTCCTGCATTACCGCTACCATATTCTCGAATGTCTATATTAAACTTCGATTTACTAATCCATACAGATGTAGGAATAGAACCAATTAAATAAGCCAAAACAGTTAAAAGCACCTCGTACATAGACCGGGGATTGATTTTTTGAAATTCAAATATAAGGAACCAAAAGCTTAATAAATATTTAACCTAGCTATTTATAGTTGGATTAAGATAAGAATTGAAGCATAATCCACCCATTTCTTTGGGTAGTTAATTGGTGTTTCCAGCCAAGATCTTGGCCTAATTTTAGGATATCGGATTGGTCTTCAACTAATAGTCCACTCAATAAAATAGTGCCACCTTTTGCTAAAGCATGCTCAAGATAGCTAATATTTTCAATTATGATGTGTTTATTGATATTCGCTAAAATCAGTTCATATTGCGTATTTGACTCAGCAGTACTTACTTTTTCAATAGTAATTCGTTGACACTTATTGATGACAATATTTTCTATACTATTTTCAATGCACCAGTCGTCGTTATCTACTGCTAGTATTTTTTCGGCACCTAACTTCTCTGCTAGAATGGCTAGTATACCTGTTCCTGAGCCAAAATCATAGACAGTTTTCCCTTTAAAGTCAAGCGCCTGCATTGCTTCCATTACTAAGTAAGTAGTTGCATGGTGCCCTGTTCCAAAGCTCATTTTTGGGGTGATAATTATTTCGTGTGCTACTCCTTCAAATGGCGCATGAAAGGAAGCCCTAATTCCTACAAAATCAGCTACCTGAACGGGTTCAAAATTCGATTCCCATAATTGGTTCCAATTTTGTTTTTCAATAGTTGATTGGGTATAGCTATGACTGCCTAAAATTTCATTTAATATTTCATTGTTGAATTCAGTTTCAGCAATAAATGCCTTTAATAAATTGGGCAATTCTTCAAATCCATCAAAACCAATTTCAGCTAATAAAGCAATCAGTGTTTCACGAACTGCATCATCGGCAACTTGAATATCAATTTGTATTGTAGATGACATATTATCTAATTCGGTAAAAAGAAAATGGCCCGTTTTCACAGGCCATTGTATATTCTTAAAAGTTTGTATTAAGCATTGTTGGCCGAACCATCATCATCAGAACCTGCTTCATGAGCTGCTCTTGGTTTAAATTCGGGTCTTGGCATTAATACCTTACGGCTTAATTTAAATTTGCCTGTTTTAGGATCAACTCCTACCAATTTCACTTTAACTACATCGCCTTCTTTGAACAAGCCGTCCATCGTTTCTAAACGAGACCAACTAATTTCACTGATATGCAATAAGCCTTGTTTTCCTGGCATGAATTCAACGAAAGCACCAAACTCTTTAATACCCTTGATAGGACCTTCATAGATTTCGCCTTCTTTAGGAACTGCGGTAATTCCACTAACCCAAGCAACTGCTTTTTCAACTG
>JAPLEL010000020.1 GCA_026391415.1 Bacteroidota bacterium | reverse complement strand
CCAGAACGACTACATAAACCAACAGTTGGCTTAATACCAACAATACCATTTACTGATGCTGGTGATACAATTGATCCGTCTGTTTCTGTACCAATTGAAATAGCACAAAGATTTGCCGCTGTTGCTGAACCAGAGCCTGCACTAGAGCCAGAAGGATTCCTATCTAATACATACGGACATTTTGTTTGCTTACCCCTACTACTCCATCCACTAGTAGACCTCGACGATCTAAAATTTGCCCATTCGCTTAAATTAGTTTTACCCAATAATACAGCACCCGCTTCTCTGAGTTGTTTTATGATAAACGCATCCTTACTTGCCTTATTTCCAACTAAGGCAAGTGAACCTGCGGTGGTCATCATTTTATCGCCAGTATCAATATTGTCTTTTATTAAAACTGGTATGCCATGAAGCGGTCCTCTAATTTTTCCGGCAATTCTTTCTTGGTCTAGTTTTGCTGCAATCAACAATGCATCCGGATTTAATTCAATCACTGCATTAATTGCAGGACCAGACTTGTCAATTTCTTGTATTCGTTTTAAATAAATATTCGTTAATGAAACAGCTGTAAGTGAACCTAAGCGCATTTTTTCTTGCAATGCATCAATAGTGGTTTCATCTAAAACAAAATCAGCAGATAACGACTCATTTGCAGCTATTGCTTTATTGCTTGATCCAATACCAAAAGTTGTTAAGGCTATACTTGCAATGGAGCTGTTTTTTATAAAATTTCTTCTTTGCATTAGTTTATTTTTAAAATGAGTTTTATTCGTTTTCTATTATTAATAAAAAATGATACCAAAATGCTGTTCTGAAAATACTTTTAAATCTTTTTGTCTTGTAAAATTTGTTCTGCAATAATTAAATCAATCGGTCGAGTGATTTTTATATTTTGGTAATCACCATCAATTAAAAAAACTTTTTGCCCAGTGGCTTCTACCACCGTTGCTTCGTCGGTAAATTCGGGTTGAAATTCTTTGCTGAATGCAGGCAATAAAATGGCTGTTTGAAAAGTTTGAGGTGTTTGTATGATTTTAACATGTGCACGATTTACCACATATTGTTGCTGTTGTTCCGTTTCTATACGAATACTATCGGTAGCAGCAATTGCTGGAATGGCGCTGCCTTTTTCAATAGCCTGTTCATAACAACGTAAAATCAAATCTTTAGAAACCAAACAACGCACGCCATCGTGTACAAAAACAATACCAGGGGCATCAATTGATTTTAATCCATTTTTTACAGAATTAAATCGTGTTGCACCGCCTGCAATTAATTCAATACGATTAGTTTCATTGAAAGATTCCATCAACTCCTTCCCCTCGTCCATAAAATTTAATGGCAATACAAGCTTGATAGAAATATCTGTAAATGCAGTTAAAAATGTATTTAGCGTATGCCATAAAATAGGCTTGCCTTGTAATAATAAAAATTGTTTGGGTTTATCTGCGCCCATTCGCAATCCAGATCCTCCAGCTACAATTACTGCATATTTTCGCATAGCATTCATTCAATTCTGTGATTCAATTTATTGCAATAGAAAATTACATTCTTTTAAAAACAATGTTTTATTTATTGCAGCTGTTCCTACTTCTTCACAAACCAAACCACCAGCAATATTGGCCATTTCAGCCGCTAAGTGTATATTTTTTGTTGCAGTATAAACCAAAGAAGCAACCGCAATAACGGTATCTCCAGCGCCACTTACATCGGCAATACTGCGTATATGTGTTGGTATTATTTTAGCGTCATTTTGCATTTGATAAAAAACACCTTTTTCAGACAAAGTGATTAGTGATATTTGGTGTTCCAATTTTTTATGCAATGCTGCATGAATTGTATCTAAAGTATTTAAGTCTATTTTATTTACCGATACATTCAACCCTTCTTTTACTTCTTTTAAATTAGGTTTAAAAATATCTACCCCTTTAAATGCTAAAAAATTATTTCGTTTTGGATCCACAGTGCTCACCACCCCAAACTCCTTACACAATACAATCAGTTGTTCAATTAAATGCGTCGTTAAAACGCCTTTATTATAATCTTCAAATATTAAAACATCCGGACAATTTGTTTGAAATAAGGTACGAACATTGTTAATCATTTCTAATTCTAATGCAGCACTTATATCGGTAGTAATTTCGGCATCTAAACGCATCATTTGCTGGTTGCGACTCATCACCCTCATTTTATTGGTGGTGATACGCTCCTTACTGTACAATAGCATTGATGTATTTATTCCATGGCCATCCAATAGCGCAGCTAAGTCAATACCATCAGCATCTTCTCCAATAATTGAAATGATGGTAGTTTCTGCACCAAGCGATGCGGTATTTAAAGCCACATTAGCAGATCCTCCTACTCGCATTTCCTTTTTCCTTAAACTGACTATAGGAACAGGCGCTTCGGGCGAAATTCGGTCTGTATTGCCCCACCAATAGGTATCGAGCATTACATCCCCTACGATAGCTACTTTCAATCGGTTGAACTGTTCAAATAATGCGTTGAAATCTACTGTTGACATATAATTACACCGATCTTTTTTGATTATTAACGGCTAAATAATACAGCGGAACGCCAATACAGGTAATTCCTAAGCCCCAAAGTGAGTATGTTGGTGATGCCCAAACTAGCCCCACACAAAATACAATTGCTAAAACGATGTAAATTAAAGGTAATACAGGATAACCAAATGCGCGATAAGGACGCTCTGCATTGGGTAGTTTTTTGCGTAAAATAAATACACCTACAATTGTTAACACGTAAAAAATAATTCCAACAAAGGCAACCATGGTTAATAAATCGCCGTATTTACCACTTAAACACAATAAACTAGACATTGCACACTGAATCCATAAAGCATATTCTGGCACCGCATTTTTATTTAACTCCCCTGTTTTCTTAAAAAACAAGCCGTCTTTAGCCATGGTATAAAAAACCCTAGCACCAGATAAAATCAACCCACTATTACATCCAAAAGTTGAAATCATAATCATCACTGCTATTACAACCGTACCCACATTACCAAAAATAGCATTTGCTGCTGCGACTGCTACACGATCATTTTCTGCATACGCAATTTGCTGCAACGGCAATACATTCAAATACATCAAATTAGCCGATACATATATTAGCGTTACAATCAGTGTTCCAAAAAATAAACTCAAACCAATATTGCGTTTTGGATTTTTTATTTCTCCAGCAATAAAAGTAACTGTGTTCCAAGAATCGCTGCTAAAAATAGAACCCACCATGGCAGCAGAAATTGCGCCAATTAAAACAGCTCCAGAAATAGGATGCCAACCACTTGGCTCTAAAACACCTGTAACATTTTTAACACCCAAATCTTGTACGGAAGTAAACGCATCCTGCCAATTCTGTGCCCAAAAACTTTGTTTAGACAATAAGAATCCAAATATGATTAAACCAAACAACGATACAAGTTTGGTTATCGTAAAACTAGACTGAATTATTTTACCACCTTTTACGCCACGCGTGTTGGTATAAGTTAATAACACAATCATGGATATTGCCAGTACTTGCGCTGCCGATATTTTTATGAAGCCTAGGTCAAGTAAAATATTGCCTTCTCCAACAGCTGGAATTAAGTATGCGGTAAACCTACTAAAAGCCACTCCAACGGCTGCAATGGTTGCAGTTTGTATCACCGAAAAAAAACTCCACCCATATAAAAATCCAACCAATGGATTATAAGCCTCCCGTAAATACACATATTGGCCGCCCGCTTTAGGATACATACCACTTAATTCGCCATAGGTTACCGCTGCAGTAATGGTCATAAAGCCAGTAATTAACCATACGGCAATTAACCATCCAGCACTACCCACATTTCGAGTAATATCGGCACTTACAATAAATATTCCAGAACCTATCATTCCACCAGCTACAATCATAGTGGCGTCAAAAAGGCCTAAACTTGGTTTGAATTGGGGATTTGTACTCATAAAAAAAATCCCGTTGATTTGAAACGGGATTTGAAGATAATAAATATGATTGAAGATTCTATTTCTTCTTGTATTGTTTGTTTAACCCCTGAATTAGGTCTGATGTAATGTTGTAAACAGAATCTTTTAAGTAAATCAAATCTGGAGAGCTTGTAAGAACATAAGAATAACCTTTGTCTTTATTATACTCTTTCAAATAGTCTTCCACTTTTCTCTTAACATCTTGCAAGCGTTTAAAACTTTCATTTTGCAAATCTTGGTTTAACATTTGCTCTTTGTTTTGAAAAGTTTTTTCCATTTGCATCAACTCTTGTTGCTTGCCATTCACTTCGGCTTGGGTCATCCCTTGGGCTGTTTTTTGCAACTCTTGGTATTTAGCTGCAAAAGTATTTTTCATTTCAGATAATTGTCGGCCATTTTCTTGGTCTTTACCACGCAACACATTTCGAACTTCTATAAAATATTCATAATGATTTTCTAATGAATCCATTTCAAAATAAGCAATCTTGAATTTACCATCAGCCACAACCGTATTAATGTTGGCAACTGCTATTGGTGTTTTATTAGAAGAGAAATGTAAATAAAATAAAACCAACACTGCAAGCGCTAAAATGATATTAAAACCTAGGGTAGTATTTTTCATATTGCTTTATTAAAAATATTATTTGATAAATCAGAATTCTAAAGTAAACTAAAAAACCTTAGCCTGTATAAAATAAAAGTAGGAAGTTTTATGCTTCCTACTTTTAATATGCTATGATTTAACAGCGTATTGTTATTCTTCTTCGTCGAAACTCATTGCTTCGCGCGTAGTAGCCAATACTTCGTATTCTTCTTTACTTCCAACAATCATGTTATCAAAATCTTTTTGACCTGAACCAGCAGGAATCAAATGACCAGTAATAACATTCTCTTTTAATCCTAACATCATATCAGTCTTGCCTTGAATAGCAGCTTGACTTAATACTTTGGTCGTTTCTTGGAAAGATGCAGCAGATATCCAGCTTTGAACACCTAATGATGCTTTGGTAATTCCCAAAAGAACTGGTGTTGCAGTTGCAGGTTTTGCATCACGAACTTCTACTAGTTTACGATCGCTTCTGCGTAGTATAGAATTTTCTTCTCTAAACTCACGAACAGTCACAATTTGACCAGCTTTAAACTTGGTGCTTTCACCTGATTCAGTTACTACTTTCTTGTCGTAGATACGGTCGTTCTCTTCAATAAAATCAAAGCGATCTTCCAAATCTTCTTCTAAGAATTTAGTATCTCCAGCGTCAACAATTTCTACTTTTTTCATCATCTGACGAACAATCACTT
>JAPLEL010000148.1 GCA_026391415.1 Bacteroidota bacterium | reverse complement strand
CCATTGATTATGTGCAAGTTTCTTACGCTAATGACGATTCTTTTGAGTGGTTTGGCGGATCAGTAAACTGTAAACACTTAATTTCTTTCCGTACGCTTGATGATGATTTTGATACAGATAATGGATTCAGTGGAAAAGTACAATTTGGTATTTCTTTACGTGACTCTTCTGTTGCTGATATTTCTAAGAGTGAAGCATTTGAGTGCGACAATGACGCTAACGGATCAGATAGAATGACTTATTTACCTTCTATTCCAGTAAGTGCTAATAATTTAGTAGCTATTGTTCCTACAAAAACAAATGCTGTATTTAGCAATATGACTTTGATAGGACCAAAAGCAACTGCTACTTCTAATGGTAATAGTTTGTTTTTAGCTGGTGCACAATTACGTAGAAACTGCGAGGAAAGTATTTTCAACTCTGTATTCTTAGGTTGGGGCGGTGGCGCAGTTAACGGCTTGTTGCTTGATGCTAGTAAAGGAACTCCTACCGATAAAAATTTAGATCCTACAGGTGGATTGCATTTTAGAAATAATATTATTGCTGGACCAACAACTAATGCAGTAGTTTATGCAGCTAGTGCAACTTTGCCTACAGGTGCAAACACTGCTTCTATATTAGCTTGGGTTAATACAGCTGCTTATGCAAATACTTTAACTCCTAACAATACAGACGTAGGTTTAGGTGCTCCATTTGCTTATGCTGCTCCTGATTTCAACCCAACTGCAACTACTTCAATTGCTGCATCTGGTGCTGATTTTACACATGCTAAGTTAAAATCTTCTACAAGTGGTAAATTAGATTTTACAGCTGTAACTTACAAAGGTGCATGTGCTGTAGGAGATACTTGGTGGAAAACTTGGACTTCTTTTAAATAGTTTAGTATAACCTTTTTCATAAAGCCGTTCCAAGTAATTGGAACGGCTTATTTATTACCTTTAACCAAGCGTAATTATCAATCTTATGAAATATTATTTTGTAATCGTTTTACTTGTTATTATTTGCGGCTCTTGTAATAATCAATCAGCACCAAAACAAACAACAGACAGTGTTGTATTACCAGCAGTTCCTGTTAAAGATCCTGCAACAATTGCTGCCGAAAACGCAAGTTTGTTAAAGCAATATAATTCGCTAGAAAAAGTTTTTGATAACCAGAATTGGGTGGTAATAAGGGGGAAGGATACAAGTTATTTATACCTAAGCAGGTTAAATAATTTTTTAATATTGGCACACAATTTTACTATTAAAAAAGGTGATTCAGCCAATTTACTAATTGATTCAATTATAGTATCAGATAATAATAAAATCACGTGGAAGCACAGTAACAAAAATTATGTTTTAGAATCTGCAACCGATTACACCAATAACTGGGTGGCCGATTCAAGTAAAATAATTTTTAGGAAAAATGATATTGGTACATTAGGATTTGAAATAACTGGGCAAGAAAAATTTATGCTTAAAAAAACACTGCCGCTGTCTACTTTTTTAGTGCGATCATTTTATGATTATCAGCATGGAACCAAATTAGCATTCGATCAAACTGACTTTACTAAAAAGTATAAACCGTAGAATAATTACCAATTATTCATCTGCCCTTCCACAATTCTTTCTGGCTGTTTAATTTCATGCTCTTTCCATTTAGCATCGTAAGACACAAACCAACTTAGCCAAAGAGTACGCGACAAGCGCATTTGCAAGGGTTGTGTAAGTATTAGTAATATAATGTCGGTAGCTAACCAATAAAAAATTCGGTTATCGTCAATATCAAAAGTCATTCCTATTAATACTTTCCAAGCAACAAAGGTTGCAACGGTAAAAGCCACAGACAAACCATAACTCACATACCCAGTTCCGTAATAGAAGCCAACTTCTAGTTCAGTGGGTTGCCCACATGAAGGACAGGTTTTAGGCATTTGCATGTTCTTAGAAAAATTATACGGACTGTTATACGTAAAAATTTTTCCTTCTCTACAACGCGGACAACGGTTATTAAAAATACTCCACAAATAAAAAGGCTTTTTTTTAGGAACAGACATGTATAATAGTTGTTTGAGGCTGCAAGTTACCTATAAGTTTATAGGTTGATGGTATTTATATATTGCAATTGTTGTGGCAGCCACAACCCCTTGTAGTTTGTTTTGCAAAGTCATTTAATTGCCGCCATTAAAGGCTTCCATAATTATTGGACTAAAATTTTTTCCATTTGAATACCGCGTGATCCTTTAACTAATATATACGTATCTGTAAAACCCTGTCCCTGCAACCATTCTCTGGCAGCATTGGCATTGGGTAAATAAATGAATGGATGTGTAATTTTTTCAAAATCGCCTCCAACTAATACCACATCTTTAAAATTATAATTTTCAATTATGTTGGCAATTAGTTGGTGTTCTTCAACGCTATTAGTACCTAATTCTTTCATAGCACCAAGCATTAATACTTTATTGGGTACAGAAAGTTTTGCAATTTTCAATAGCCAATTGCATACTACTTGGGTTGGCATTATAAGCGTCTAAAATAAAATGATTGGTTCCTAGTTGTAGCAATTGAGAGCGACTATTAGATGGTGCATAATTTTCAATAGCTTCCACCATTTTATCATCTGGAATTTGAAAATAAAGACCCACCGCTAAGGCACACAAAACATTGGGCAAATTATAGTCGCCTACTAATTGTGTATGAATTGTAACAGGATCAATTCCGTTGCTAATAGCTACCGATAAAAAAGGTTCACTAGCGGCCACAGTGCCTACTAAATTGCCAACCTTACTGCCGTAAGCAAAACGTTTTTCAATAGCCTTACTCATGTCAATCAAATATGGCGCATCGGTTAAAACAAACGCAGTACCATTATGCGCACCTAAATAATCAAACAGTTCTCCTTTGCCCAAACGAACCCCTTCTTCGCTACCAAATCCTTCTAGGTGTGCTTTACCACAATTGGTAATAATACCGTGTGTTGGCTGTGTATACAAGCAATAAGCAGCAATTTCTTTTTGATGGTTGGCGCCCATTTCAATCACGGCAATTTCAGCATCCTTTTTAATTTTTAAAATGGTAAGTGGAATGCCAATATGGTTGTTTAAATTTCCTTCGGTAGTAGCGGTTTTTAAATGGCTCGATAAAACAGCCGATACCAATTCTTTGGTGGTTGTTTTACCATTACTACCTGTAATTGCAATAAAAGGAATATGAAATTTTTCGCGGTGAAATTGTGCTAACTCTTGTAAGCAAGTTAATACATCAGGTACTTGAATTAAACGCTCATTGGTAGGATCAATTGGTTCGTCTACAATGGCGTAAGCAGCACCCTTTTCTAAGGCTTGCAATGCAAATGCATTGCCATTAAAATTGGCACCTTTTAATGCAAAAAAAAGGCTGCCTTGTTCTATTTTTCTAGTATCCGTTTCAATAGAAGGATACTGCTCAAAAATTTCATACAATTCTGCTATTTGCACAGGCATCAATTTATCTGTAAAAATACCGTCTTATTGTTAAGTAGCCGCTAGTTAATTGCATAAAAAAAGCCACTCAAATAAATGAATGGCTTTTTCGTAAGCTGTATTGTTACCTTTTCCTTAACGCTTATTTCTTCGAGGAGGGAAAAATGTGCCAGATTTAATTGCACTAGAAGTGCTTTCAGAAGCACCATAATGCGACATCGCACAACGGAAGCCCAAAGCATTGGTGCTTTGCTCTTCTTCTAAATAGCGTCGTGCACCTGGGCTTAACCAATATGCTCTATCATTCCAACTTCCTCCTTTAAATACCCTTGACTTGTCTGAAATTAAGGTAGTAAGACCATAACCATAGTTTACGCCACTCACAGAATCACCATCATTGTAATTAATGGCATAAGAGCGTTGGTAATTACGTCTGTTTCTTAAAGCAGAATCAGATTCAGCAACCATTTTAATTCTACCCTTATCATCTCTTAAATTACCTTCTCCACCAGAACGGTCAATTTTTTTAAATACGTTACCACGGAAAGTATTAAAATCTTCTCCGTCTAAACTAGTTAGCGGACGAAAAACATCTGCAACCCACTCACTTACATTACCACTCATATTATACAAACCAAATCCATTTGGAAAATACGAAGCTACTTCTCCAGGAATATCAGCGTTATCATTCAAACCACCAGCTACTCCCATATTATCTCCGGCACCACGTTTAAAGTTGGCTAAAAAAGCACCTTGAAAAGACCCTTTTTTGGTATAACGCAGGTTGTCGTAACCATCATTTTTCCAAGCATAAATTTGTTTGTTGGCAACCACCTCTTCGCCACGTTCTTTTCTATTCCTTTTCTTTTGTGGATTTTCCATCATATAGCCATAAGCAGCATATTCCCACTCGGCTTCAGTTGGCAAACGATAGTCGCCAAACATAATTCCATCTTCGAACTTAACGGTTGTTCTAGGACGACCTTGTGCATCTTTTAATGGGTTACTTTTTTTGGTAACTTCTTTACCAGGAACCGCTTGGTATTCGCCTAGCATATAGGCTTGAGAGTTAAAATTATCTTGACCGGCGCCGTTTAATTCTTTTTTAAGTTGCGTCTTTTTATCTAAGAAACCTTTGTTCATTAAGGTTAGCTCATTCACGCGATCGGTTCTCCAAATACAATAATCGGTAGCCTGCTTCCAATTAACACCCACAACAGGGTAGTAATTATAAGAAGGATGCCTAAAATAATATTCTACCAAAGGCTCGTTAAAGGCTAATTCGCTTCTCCAAACCAAACTATCGGGTTTTGCTTGGTCCACTACAGAGTCCATTCCAGCAGTGCCAAAAACGTTTTCAAGCCAGTATAAATACTCGCGGTAGTGTACGTTTGCAACTTCTGTTTTGTCTATAAAAAAAGAAGAAATAGTTACCCTGCGACTAATATTGTTCCAGTCCGACATTACATCTTCTTGGGTTGCGCCCATAGTAAAAGTACCTCCTTGAACAAACACCAAACCCGGCGCTGTAACAACGTCTTTAGGTTTAGGTACATTGAAATTACCTTGATTTTTATCATTGTAATTCCATCCGGTAGCGGTAGACTTATCTACTTTTTTCTTAAACAAACTACAGGATGCGAATGATCCAGTAAGGGCTAAAAGCCATACCAAATTCCTGGTTGATTTTAATAACTGCATTATAAAAAATTGAGTTTGAAGTAGAGTTTTGTCAGATCATTCTAATTTACGTCTATGCGAATATAGAAGATTTCTGTTTATATAGTAAAAACAGTCGCTAATTGTCTGTTATCAAAAACCTAATTTTAACCCTAATTCAATAGAAAGCCTAGTAAAACCTAGAAAAAAGCTTGAATTTGAATAGAAAAAGAACATAAAAAAGCTTCAATATATTTGCACTAATGCTAAATAAAACAAATATTGGTATCCTCTTGCTGCTATTTTTAGTTAAGCAGCTGCCATTACAGGCGCAAAGAGTGTATGCAGCCAATTCTGTTTTGGCTACTGGCAGTTGGATAAAAATTGGAGTAAAACAAGCGGGCGTGTATAAAATAGATGCGGCCAGTATTGTTTCAATGAATATAGCTACTGGAGCCATTAATTCGGCATCCATTAAATTATTTGGTAACGGCGGCGCCATGTTGCCCGAGCCCAATGCCCAATTTAGAAACGACGATCTGGTAGAAAATGCCATAGAAATAGTGGATGGGGGGGATGGGATTTTTAGCGGAAACGACTACCTGCTTTTTTATGCCAGCGGCCCTAATGGTTGGGTAAAAGACAGTTTGAATTTACAGTTCAATCATCTTAAAAACTTATATACCGACACCGCCTATTTTTATTTGAGTATTGGCGGAACAGGCAAACGACTTAGTGCTAAAACTGCAGCAATAAATTCAAACACGGCAGTAAATAGTTTTAACGAAAGATATTTTTATGAAAACGATTTGGTCAACTTGCAAAACAGTGGCAAGGAATGGTTGGGAGAATCGTTTAGCAGCAATGGATCATTAGCCAAAACATTTAATATTGATTGGCCTGGAATAATTGCACCAGTATTTTTAAAAACAAGTGTAGCTGCTAGAAGCATTAATTCGGCTAGTAGTTTTACTATTCAAATAAATGGGCAAGCGCTCATGAACATCAATATCCCTGCAGTTTCTGGCTATTTTTTAGATGCGTATGCCCTTGCTGCTAACGACAAAAAATCTAGTAATGTTACTACTAATACTATTAACTTAAACTATACGTATCAAGCAACAGTAGTGGGTGCAGAAGGATGGTTAAATTGGTTTGAATTACATGGCCGACGATCTTTAATAATGAATGGCACCAATCAATTGCCATTTAGAGATTGGGCTTCTGTGGCAGCAGGTAATACTGCTAAATTTACACTATCAAATGCAACTACTAATACCAATATTTGGGATATTACTAATCCATTAAATCCCGAAAAAATAAATGGCAATTTAATAGGAACCGATTATGTTTTTTTAGCAGATGCATCGCAACTACACGAGTATACTGCATTCGATAAAACCAATTTATTAATTCCGGTATCTATACAAAAAATTAGCAACCAAAATCTGCACCAGAGTAGTGCTGCAGACTATATAATAGTTACAGACCCCTCTTTAATTTTAGCGGCCAATCAATTGGCTGCATTCCATACGCAGCAAGACCAATATAGAACTGTTGTAGCCACTACTCAACAAATTTATCAAGAATTTTCTGGCGGTATTGCAGACCCAACAGCTATTAGAGATTTTGTAAAAATGTATTACGATAAAGCAGGTACTTTACTAGTCAATCGACCAAAATTTTTATTGTTATTGGGTGCCGCATCTTACGATTATAAAAACAGAATTGCAGCCAATACCAATTTGGTTCCCGGATATGAATCTATTAATTCTTTCGATCCTTTACTAACACATACTTCGGATGATTTTTTTGGATTACTCGATGATGCCGATGATATTAATATGGTAGCGCCTGCAGGGTTATTAGATATTGGCATTGGTAGAATTCCTGCCAGAAATTTAGCAGACGCACAACTAATGGTGCAAAAAATTATACAATATTATAATAAAACAAGTATAGGATCTTGGCGCAACCAAGCTGTTTTTATTGCAGATGATAAAGATGCCAATTTACATTTAAACGACGCAGAGTCTTTGGTGAATGGAGTTTCAATCACAGATGCTTTTATTAATTCGAATAAAATTTACCTCGATGCATATCCACTGGTGAGTGGATCTGGTGGGGCACGTTATCCTGCAGTAAATGATGCTATTGTTAATTCGGTTTTTAACGGCGCATTAATTGTTAATTATAGTGGACACGGTAATTCGCAACGCTTGGCCGAAGAAACAATTTTAAGTCAAACAGAATTAAATCGATTTAATAACGCTAATAAATTACCCTTATTTATTACGGCGAGTTGTGATTTTGCACCTTATGATGATCCGTCTAAAATATCATTGGGTGCAAGCTTATTAATGGGCAATAACAATGGCGCCATTGCACTCATGACTACTACACGTGTTGTGTTTGCGTATAGTAATAGAATTATCAACGACAATTATTTGCGTATAGCTCTACAACCCAAGGCCAATGGGCAATACCTCAGTTTAGGTGAAGCAGTAATGGCTGCAAAAAATACTACTTATCAGTCTTTTGGAGACGTGTTTAATAATAGAAAATTTACACTATTAGGCGATCCTGCTATGCGTTTAGCTTTTCCAACTTATCGTTTACAACTAACCAAAATAAATAACCAAGCACTCCGTTTAACAGACAGTTTGCAAGCACTCGCAAAATATAGTTTCGATGGAATAGTAACAGATGCATTAGGTAATGCTGTGACAGATTTTAATGGCATCGTTTATCCAACAGTATATGATAAAGCACAATCTGTAAAAACGCTAGGCAACGATTTAGCAAGCCCGGTAACTAGTTTTATCACACAAAATAGTGTGCTATATAAAGGGAGTGCAAGTGTTACCAATGGCAAGTTTCAGTTTAGTTTTATTGTACCCAAAGACATCAATTATCAACCAGGATTTGGCAGAATTAGTTTGTATGCCAATAATGGATTGGTAGATGCCACTGGCGTGAATAATAGCATTTTTATAGGGGGCTTATCTAAACAATCTGCCGACAATACAGGCCCCACTATTCTAGGATTTATTAATGATGAAAATTTTAAAAATGGTGGACTAAGTAATGAAAATCCAGTGTTGTTATTGCAATTATTTGATTCATCTGGAATAAGCACCTCTGGCGCAGGAATTGGCCACGATATTACTGCAGTTATAGACGGAAATGAGCGAGACGTATTGGTATTGAACGATTATTATACAGCCATTAAAGACAGTTACCAAGCCGGTTTGGTGCGCTATCAATTGCCAACATTATTAGAAGGAACGCACCGCATTCGTATAAAAGCTTGGGATGTAGCCAATAATTCTAGTGAAATTGAAATCGTTTTTGTGGTGGCCAAACAAACAATACTCATGGTAAAAAATTTGCTCAATTATCCTAATCCCTTTAATAATATAACGCACTTTTCGTTTGAGCATAATCAACCCAATACTTCATTAAATGTTTCAATTGCCGTTTTTAATCTCTTTGGACAGCTCGTAAAAACAATTCAATCTACTATTAACACTGCAGGTACCCGAAATTGCAGCTTAGATTGGAATGGAACTGATGAAAATGGCCGAAAACTCAAAAAAGGTATTTATATTTACCAAATAAAGGTTTCACTCAATGGTGTAACCTATCAAGAAGCAAAACAAATACTACTGTTTTAAACAATTTGAATGAAATAAACTCTACACATTTTTTTATTTCTTATTTAGGGGTAATCCCCCTATTCGTTTAAACAGATTCTAATCTATGAAATTAGCAATTAAAAAAGTTGTAGTTATTGCCATTGTTTGTGTGCTAGCAACAAGCACCCTAAAAGCACAAACAGATTCCATTAATATAGTAGGAACCGCCGTTCCATTTTTAAGAATTTCACCCGATGCAAGGGCAGGAGGGATGGGCGATTTAGCTATTGCTACCACAGTAGATGCCAATGCCCCATTTTGGAATTTGGCAAAACTGCCTTTTTTAGCCAAAAAATCGGCTATTTCTGTAAACTATACGCCCTGGCTAAAAGACCTTGGATTAACCGATGTGTATTTAGCTAGTATGGTAGCATACACTAAGCTAGATGAAGAATCTGCTATTTCAACTTCCCTACGATTTTTTAGTTTGGGCAATATTCAATTGACCGATAATTCAGGTAATATTTTAAATTCAGTAAAGCCAAGTGAGTTTTGTATAGACCTTGGCTATTCTAGAAAATTGAATAATAAATTAGCTATTGGTGGGGCACTACGTTATATCAATTCAAGACTAGTAACTGGCGATGTAGGAACTGGTGTGGTGTATAAAGCAGGGAACTCTGTGGCTGCCGATATATCGGTGTTTTATAATGATGTATCAGACAAATTTTTAAATGGATTAAATTGGGGTGTTACGCTGTCTAATTTGGGTAGTAAAATAGGGTATACCAATGATGCTACTAATAAAGATTTTATTCCAGCCAATTTAGGTTTGGGTGTAGCTTATGTTAAAGACATTAATGAGAATAATAAACTTTCGTTTGGATTAGACTTAAATAAATTATTGGTACCAATTGCACCAAAAGCAACCGGTGTGTACCGTACTGATTCTGCTAATTTGGCTACCTATAGAAATACAGGAGTAGTATCTAGTTGGTTAAAGTCCTTTAACGATGGAACAAACGTTGCCACTAGCTTTCAGGCGTCACTAGGAATAGAGTATTCTTATAACGACCAGTTCTTTTTTAGGGGTGGATATTTTTACGAAGACAAAACTAGGGGCAATAGAAAATATTTTTCGGTAGGTGCCGGATTTAATATGAGTACTTTATCACTCAATATTTCTTATTTGGTTCCATCTGGCACAGGCGTTACCAGAAATCCATTATCCAACACCGTTCGTTTTGGATTGGTATTTAATTTAGGAGACGAATTTTAATTATGAATATGGGCTTAAGAATTGGACAAGGAGTAGACTTTCACCAATTGGTAATAGGACGCGATTTATGGATTGGCGGCGTTAAAATTCCACATACAAAAGGTGCACTAGGCCATAGCGATGCCGATGTATTATTGCATGCAATTTGCGATGCATTATTGGGTGCACTTTGTTTGGGTGATATTGGTTTACATTTTCCAGATACTTCAGTAGAATTTAAAAATATTGACAGTAAAATATTATTACAACGCACGGCCCAATTAATTGCGGCAGAAGGGTATTCGGTAGTAAATATTGATGCCACATTGTGTTTAGAA
>JAPLEL010000131.1 GCA_026391415.1 Bacteroidota bacterium | reverse complement strand
ACCAATTAACAATGCATCGCCCTCAATGGCAACCCTAGTAAGAATTCCGGCTTTTTCTGCATTTACTTCAAATGTGGCTTTTTCACTTTCTAATTCTGCAATCACTTCGTCGCGCTCTACATAATCGCCTTCGTTTTTTGTCCATTTCAATAGCGTTACTTCACTTATTGATTCGCCAACAGTTGGAACTTTTATATCAATCATATTTATAAATTATTAAAATTCGTTTTGTTAAATACTAAATGCATTTTCTATTAATTGCAATTGTTCTTTTGCATGCACTTTTGCATAACCAGTAGCAGTTGAAGCACTTGCATTTCTGCTAATTATCTTAAACTCAATTGAATGTAAATTCATTTTTAAAAATGAAGCTGCACCCATATTTAAAGGTTCTTCTTGCACCCAAAACCAATTAGCTTTCGAATATTTTTCTTGTAATTTTTTTAATTGATTTGTAGGCAATGGATACACTTGCTCTAGACGGAGAATAGCAATATCTGTTCTGTTTTCTTTGCGTTGTTTGTTGGCTAATTCAAAATAAATTTTTCCAGTACAAACAATACTTTATTTACTTCAATCGCTGTACTAACAAAAGTGTCGTCGATCACTTCTAAAAATCCCCCATTTGTAAAATCTTTCACACTGCTATAACTTCCCGCAAAGCGCAGATTGGCTTTTGGCGAAAAATTAATTAAGGGTTTTCTAAAAGACCAAGCCAATTGCCTTCTGAGTGCATGAAATAAATTAGCGGCTGTGGTGATATTGGTAATCACTAAATTTAACTCTGCACACATTTGTAAAAAGCGTTCCATTCTTGCACTACTATGCTCGGGACCTTGACCTTCATAACCATGTGGCAGTAGCATTACCATCCCATTCATCCTTTGCCATTTTTGTTCTCCGGCTGCTATAAATTGGTCTATCATTGTTTGTGCGCCATTCGAAAAATCGCCAAATTGCGCTTCCCATAATACTAGTGCATTGGGGTTGGCCATTGCATAGCCATATTCAAAACCAAGTACACCATATTCGCTTAACAATGAATTATAAATTCTAAATTTTTGTTGGTCTGCTTGAAAATGATTGAGTCGATTGTATCCTTTATTGGTTTGCTCATCGCGCAGCACAGCATGCCTATGAGAGAAGGTCCCACGTTGCACATCTTGACCACTCATTCTAACTATTTTTCCAGTAGTTAGTAAAGATGCATATGCCAATAATTCTCCAGTAGCCCAGTCTATTTTTTGTTCTGTTTCTAATAATTTAATTTTTTCTTGCACTAACTTTTCTACTTTTTTGAGTGGCTTAAAAGTTTCTGGCCATTGCATTAAACCATTAAATAAAAGATTAAGTGTTTCGTTTGAAATGGAAGTATCAGGAGAATGCTCAAAATCGGCCTCAGTTGCTTTACGCAAACTCTTCCAAACAATTTCTGGCGGTTGGAATTCTTTGGCATCTGAGGATCCATTTTGAATAAGTTGTTCTGTATATAGTTCTCGGGGGTTCTGGTGTTTGTCTATTAAGGCATAGAGTTGCGGTTGGGTATATTTTGGATCGTCTCCTTCGTTATGACCGTGCTTTCTATAACATACCATGTCAATAAAAATATCGCTATGAAACTCTTGGCGATAACGTGTAGCAATTTCTGCACACTTCACTACTGCTTCTGCATCATCTCCATTAACATGCATCACAGGAGACTGCACCATTGCCGCAACTGAGGTACAATAATCGGCACTTCTTGCATCATCAAAATCGGTTGTAAAACCAATTTGGTTATTGATAACAAAATGTATGGTTCCACCAGTATAATACCCACGCAAATTACTCATTTGCAAAACTTCATACACCACTCCTTGTCCTGCAACAGAAGCATCTCCATGAATTAATATCGGCAAAATTTTTCCGAAATTACTATCGTACAAAACATCTGCTTTAGCTCTTGCAAATCCAACTACCACTGGATCTACCGCTTCTAAATGCGATGGATTGGGCATTAGTTTTAAATGTATTTCTTTGTTATCTATAGTAAGCACTTCACTGCCATATCCCATATGGTATTTGACGTCGCCACTTCCCATAGTTTGGTCAATAGCAGCAGTTCCTTCAAACTCACTAAATATTTGTTCATAGGTTTTGCCCATGATATTTGCCAGGATATTTAAACGACCTCTATGCGCCATCCCAATTACCACTTCTTCTACTTGGTTATTAGCCGCTACATTAATAATAGCATCTAGTGCAGCAATGGTTGTTTCGCCACCTTCAAGTGAAAATCTTTTCTGGCCAATGTATTTTGTATGAAGAAATTTTTCGAACATCACCCCTTGGTTTAGTTTTTCAAGGATGCGTTTTTTCTTTTCAATGGATATCGGCTGGCTAAAATTATTTTCTATTTCATTGGTTAACCAATCAATTTTTATTTGATCGCTGATGTATTTGAACTCAATTCCTACATTACTGGCATAACAAGTTTCAAGATGCCCCAATATTTTTTTAAGGCTACATGCCCCTAGCCCAATTAAATTACCTGCTTGATAAACTGTATTTAAATGGGAGTTGTCTAAACCAAAGAAAGCCAGGTCTAGATTGGCCCCTCGGTCTTTTCTTTCTCTGATGGGATTGGTTTTGGCCAATAAATGGCCTTTATTCCGGTAACCAAGTATTAATCGATATATCTTTACCTCTTGCATCCAATCAATTGAAACACTTTGATTATCAGCTAATTGAGTAGACCCATTTGCAATAGCAAAGTCAAATCCTTCAAAAAATTTCTTTGTATCAGGATCAATTGAACTTGGATTTTTTAAAAAATCATTGTATAAACTTTCTATATATGAAGGGTGAGAACTAGTGATGTAAGAAAAGTCATTCATAAGAATTGGTCAACGGTCTTTTTAAGATGGTAGGCAAATATCGCTTTTTGAAAGCAGAAAAAAAGTCTAATTTCTACTTTCAGAAGACCTATTAAGGGTATTAAAACAAGAAATAATGAGAATTAGTTTATTTTTTTATGTTTTAATTTCAGTTTTCCAATTGAAGACCTTACCTTTGCCGTCCTGAAAAAAATAGAACATGGCAAACCATAAGGCTACAAAAAAAGATGTTAGACAAGCTGCAAAGCGTAGAGATACAAACCGTTATTACGGAAAAACAACTCGTAATGCAATTCGTGATTTAAAGGCAAATACCGATGTAAAGGTATATGGCGAGCAATTGCCTGATGTTATTTCACAAATTGATAAGTTAGCAAAACGTGGAATTATCCACAAAAACAAAGCTGCTAACCTTAAAAGCAAACTTGCTAAAAAAGCAAACCTTACTGCTGCTGCTTAATTTAAGCAGTCTCAATACTGATTTAATAGCCAACCTCATAGCAGGTTGGTTTTTTTATGCCCATATGCTTAGTAATTTCAGCTAATCGGCTTTCAGCAGCACAAATTTTTCAGTTAACTTCGCAGCCATGACAGAAAAGATTCTTATCCTAGATTTTGGTAGCCAATATACCCAGCTAATTGCACGGGCTGTAAGAGAAGCCAATGTTTACGGCGAAATCAAACCCTATAACAAAGCTTTTGAATTTGAAGAAGGCTTGAAAGGGATTATTTTAAGTGGTTCACCGTTTAGTGTAAACGAACCCAATGCGCCCAATGTGGCCATTCATGCATTTGTACAAAAAATCCCTGTTTTGGGTATTTGTTATGGTGCACAACTCACCGCTAAAGAATTTGGAGGAAGGGTAGATAAATCCAATAAGCGTGAATATGGTCGTGCAAAAATGCAAATTCAACAAGCCGATACTTTATTGAGTGGTATTTCCGAAAACGCACAAGTTTGGATGAGCCATAGCGATTCCATTGTTGCATTACCCGAAAACTTTGCTGTTTTAGCTACAACAGAAAGCATTCCAATTGCTGCGTTCAAAAAAACTAGTACCGATACACATCCTTTATATGGCTTACAGTTTCATCCAGAAGTATACCATTCTACCGAAGGAAAAACCATTATCAAAAATTTCTTAACCGATATTTGCGGATGCAGTGCCAACTGGACTTCGGCCCATTTTATTAGTCAAACTGTTGCTGATTTAAAAGAAAAAATTGGCAATAGAAAAGTGATTATGGCATTAAGTGGTGGTGTTGATTCAACTGTTGCTGCAACACTTATTAGTAAAGCAATTGGCAGTAATTTATTCGGTATTTTTGTAGACAATGGTGTGTTACGCAAAGGGGAGTTTGAGCAAGTGCTAAAGATGTATGAACAATTAGGATTGAATGTAAAAGGTGTTGATGCAAAAGAGCATTTTTATTCTCGACTCGCGGGCAAAACAGATCCAGAAGAAAAAAGAAAAATAATAGGAAAAGGATTTATTGAAATTTTTGACCAAGAAGCAAAATTGCTTTCAGGAATAGAAATGCTAGGGCAAGGAACTATTTACCCCGATGTAATTGAAAGCATGAGCGTTCACGGACCTTCTCAAACAATTAAATCACACCATAATGTGGGTGGATTGCCAGATAGCATGAAACTTTCATTGGTTGAACCTTTGCGTTCTTTGTTTAAAGACGAAGTTCGCCGTGTTGGCCTAGAATTGGGCATTCCCGGCGAGATGATCAATCGTCATCCATTTCCTGGCCCAGGACTCGCTATTCGAATTTTAGGCGAAGTAACGCCCGAAAAAGTGGCATTACTGCAAGCTGCAGACGATATATATATTCAAGGTCTAAAAAATCATAATTTATACGATATGGTTTGGCAGGCTGGAACCATTTTACTACCAGTTAAAAGCGTAGGTGTAATGGGCGATGAAAGAACCTATGAATTTACTGTTGCGCTAAGAGCCGTTACATCAGTAGATGGTATGACGGCAGATTGGGCGCATTTACCTTACGAATTCTTGGCAGATATTTCGAATGAAATTATCAATAATGTTCGTGGTATTAATAGAGTGGTTTATGATATTAGTAGCAAACCACCGGCTACCATAGAATGGGAATAATTGGCAGATTGAATCAAATCAAGCATATGCGGAAAGTTCAATTTTTTATTTGTTGTTGTTTACAGTTATCTATTTTGCAAATCAATGCACAATCAACTGCCATTAACCCTTTAAAAATTGCTGTGTTCGCTCCAATTTATTTAGACGCTGCATTTAATAATTCCAACTATAAACTTGGCAATAATAATTTACCAAAAAACATCTTACCTGGATTGGAATTTTATAATGGCGTGATGTTGGCAGTAGATTCATTGAATGCAGAAGGTATACATGCCGAATTATTTTTTTACGATACTAAAAATAGTTCCGAACCCATCAACCAAATCCTACTAAAGCCTGAACTAGCAGGCATTTCATTAATCATTGCGTCTTTTAATAATAGAGCAGAAATTAAACCCCTGGCCGACTTTGCGCTTAATAATAAAATTCCACTGATTTCTGAAACCTATCCAAACGACGGTGGCATTAGCGAGAATCCTTATTTTGTTTTAGTTAATGCCACGCTCAGAACACATTGCGAAGCTTTGTACAAATTCATTCAAAAAAATTACGCAACAAACAATATTGTTTATACAAAAAAGCAAGGTGCTTTAGAAGATATGATTCAGTCTTTTTATACTGAAATGGGCAAAAAAACGCCCGCCATTCCTTTGAAGTTAAAAACTGTTGAAATTGCCGACACCATTATTGCTAGCGAACTATTTAAAAGTTTAGACAGTAATAGAAATAACCTTGTTATTTGCGGTTCACTTAACGAAGTGTTTGGCAACGCTCTAGTTAAATTATTAAGTGAAAATAAAAAATACGCAGTTACAGTTCTAGGAATGCCTACCTGGGATGCTTATAAAGAGTTATTAAAACCAGAGTACAAAGGAATAGAAATTATTTATAGCAGCCCGTATAATTTTGGTAGAACAGATATTACTAGTTTGTCAATTACCAACAAATACAAGAGTCGTTTTTCTTCTAGACCAAGTGACCAGGTTTTCAAAGGATTTGAAGCTACCTATCATTTTACAAAACTCTTAATTAAACACCAATCAGCTTTCATTAATAATCTTTCCGATAAATCATTTAAAGTATTTAATGATTTTGATATTCAACCTATTCGCTTTAAAAGAGAAAATGCATTAGCCGATTACTTAGAAAACAAAAAGATTTATTTTGTTAAAAGACTAGCTGGTCAAATCAAAACAGTTAATTAAATTAGCGTGGGCGTATTTAATACTAATAGATTGTTCATCAATCCTATTATCCGTTTGATAAATTAGAAAACTAACTACCTATTTCATTTCAAGAAAAAGCAATATCAATTTATTTATGTTGCTTTTTTTGTAAGGTTAAATAATCTAAATAATAAATCAGCCTAATATTAAATTCATTGCCATGAGGCTTCTGAAATACTTGAGACAAATTCTTGGTGTAATTTGAATACTGCAGACCATCAATTGGAAAATCAGATCCCAAAGCATTTTTCCATCCTACAATTAATTTACTGCCGTATTTAAAA
>JAPLEL010000180.1:4773-11276 GCA_026391415.1 Bacteroidota bacterium | reverse complement strand
TTGCTTCCTGCACCTAAAATTAGGTAGGGTATATTTTTTTCTTTAGTCCATTGAATATTTATTGAAATGTCTTCTATGGACTGAATTGTATTAAAATAGTGCGCTTTTTCATTGCAACCAAAAGTATGCAAAGCTTTAAGTGATATATTTTCGGTTATTTGCATGCAGCTATTTCAAGAATAAAAAGGTGGTTCCTCTATTCTAAATGAAATTATTATTTATTTGAAATCTTATCCCCTTTTATTGGCGAATAATCTGTTTTTTTTACTCCATTTACTTTTATCTGATCAAAATAACATTTTGCACCCGTTGCAATATTCATGTCTTCTGTATTTTGCAAATGAAAATGTAAATGAGGTTCAGATGAATTACCAGAGTTCCCACAAAGGCCTAACACATCACCGGCATTCAATTTCTGACCTTGTTTTACAACTATTGAGCGCTGTTTAAAATGCGCAAAAAATACAAACTCATTTTTATCTGTTTTAATAATTACAGTATTGCCAGGAATATAAATTGGATTTTTTGTGCCTGGAATATTATCCTTTACACCATCTACAACTAACACTACTTCTCCATCACATGGCGCAAATAATTCTTTACCAAATGCATAATAATCATCATTAGCTTCTCCAGTTCCCTTGTGGGTTGAACCCTTATCATCCAAAATCATTATATCAAATGCGTTTTTTTGAGCCACACTCTCAATATGATAATTTAACGCCTGTGTATCTCCACCCCAAAAAACTGTCCACTCTTCTTTAAAGGGCAAATGCATTTTTGTAGTATTTCTTTCAAGCGTTTTAGGTTCAGAATAAGGCTTAAATAATAATCCTGCAATTTCATTTTTTAAATTAAGGGTAATTGTTAATCCTAATACAGCATTATCAAATGTTGTTTCATAAAATGCTGAAACATTTTGGAGTCTAATAAATTTTATTTTTTTAATTGACCCTAATTGCATTTTTAAACCGGCATTCAGCTGTGTGAATTTTTCAATTGAAAATAGCGCTTTCATTTCAGGCGAAAACATGGCTACAATACTATCATTTTTATTTTCGTTTAAAAAAGATACTAATTTTGTTGATACTAGTTTGTAATTCCCTTTTTCAACTTGAGCAATAGCAAAATTGAACAGGAATAGAGAAATTAATAAAATAAAGTATGTTTTCATAGTCCTCAAGATAAGTTTAAACAACAAATTTACATGAATATCAACCGGCTTATTAATTTAAAAACCCAGATAATTAAAAGAATTACCGAACTTCAAATTGCTTTTGAAATGAAGTACGAATATAAAAAAGTGCCTCTCACATGAACAATATGAATGACAAAAAACTATATATGAATCGCTCTTTATTAATAATCCTTTTAAGTATTACCATTGTAAATGTCTGTAACGCTCAAATTGTAAAAGAATATACCACTTGGAATCCAGCAAAAGATGCTTTGCAAGTTTTAGAAGGACAAGCATGGCCAAGTGACGTTAAAAGCTTTTACGATCGTTTACCTGCAAAAGCAGAAGCCATAGTTCGAAAACCCGTTTGGGACTTATCCAGAAACTCGGCCGGATTGCAACTACGCTTTCAAACCAATGCAGATGAAATCATCATAAAATACATGGTTACGGGCCAATATCAAATGCCGCATATGCCAGCTACCGGTGTAAGTGGAATAGACCTATATGCTAAAACCATTGACGGCAAATGGTCATGGGCTGCAGGTAAGTATGCTTTTGGCGATACAATTGTATACCGATTTACCAATCTCAGCACCAACGACCAACATGTAAAAGACCATGAATACAATCTATATCTCCCTTTATATAATTCAGTAAAATGGATGGAAATTAGTTATCCAAAACAAAGCTCATTTAAACCTTTAAAATCAAATAGCGAAAAGCCAATTGTTGTATATGGAACTTCCATTGCTCAAGGTGGTTGCGCCTCTAGGCCCGGATTGGCTTGGACAAATATTTTGCAAAGAAAATTAGACCGACCAATTATCAACCTTGCATTTTCAGGAAATGGCAGATTAGAAGATGAGTTGATTGATATGATTTCTGGTATTGATGCCAATCTATTTGTATTAGATTGTTTACCAAATTTAACAGGCGTATATGTTACCAATGGCGAGTTGCATAAACGACTAGTGAATGCAGTAGTTGCATTACAAGCAAAAAAACCAGGCATCCCAATACTACTAACTGAACACGATGGTTTTACCGATGAAGGCATGAACCCTCAAAGAAAAAAAGATTACCAAGACCCAAATAAAGTAATGACAGAAGTGATAGATTCATTATGGAAAGCTGGCGTAAAAAATATCTACCGATTAACAAAAGAAGAAATTAATCAAGATATTGAAAGTACTGTTGATGGAACTCATCCAAATGATATAGGGATGATGCATTATGCAGAAGCCTATGAAAAAAAGATTAAATCAATCTTATTAAATAACCAAGGAAAAGGCAGCACAACCATTCCTGTTACTCAAAGAAGAGATGCGTCAACTTATGATTGGGAAACACGCCATAATCAAATAATACAATACACAAAAGAAAATCAACCAAGTATTGCTTTTATTGGAAATTCTATCACCCATTTTTGGGGTGGCAACCCTGTTTCGTCAAGGATAAATGGCAAACAAACATGGGAAAAATATTTTGGTTCAAAACAGGTTGTTAATATGGGCTTTGGTTGGGATAGAATTGAAAATGTTTTATGGAGAGTATATCATGGAGAGCTAGATAATTTTTCTCCAGAACAAATTGTATTAATGATTGGTACGAATAATTTACAGATGAATACAAATGAAGAAATCATTGAAGGACTTCAACTATTAATCAACGCAATTAAATTAAAACAACCCAAAGCAAAATTAATAATGATGGGTATCCTACCAAGAAGAGGAATGGAAGAAAGGATTGTTGAAGTTAATAAATTAATTAAAAGAATTTCTGCAAAAGAAAAAATAAACTATGCCGATGCCGGAAAATCATTAGTGCAGGGAGCTGATAACAAAATAGAAGAATCATTATTTTCCGATGGATTACATCCTAATGAAAAGGGCTATGATAAAATTGGCGCTTTTATAGAAAGGAAGCTCAAAAAATAAATTCAATTTGTTGATATCAAATAAAAAAATCGCTGCAATTAAAGCAAGTCTGGCTATTTAAAATCATTTAAATTATTTTTTTATTTAATGCGTTTTATTTTTTTTAAAAATATTTTACAGTTTCTATTTGATACTTATATTTGATAAAAAAAAGATGCAAAACAATAACCTAACAATCTTTAATCTTAACACAAAGTAATTTACAAATTGTATTGAAGGAATAACTGAAGAACAATCTAATGCTACAATTTCAGCAGACACAAATAGTATTAAATGGGTAGCGGCACATATCATTTGGGCAAGATATAATGCTTCTAGTATTATGGGTAATCCACCAGCTAATAATCCTTATACAGGTCTTTTTGAAGATTTTAGACCTACCAATAAAGAGGATGATTATAAAACCTTAACAGAAATTAAAGAAGAATGGAAAAAGGCTTCAGATCTTTTAGAAAATAGCTTTTCAAAAATTGAACTTGATTTTTGGGAAAAAGAAGCTCCAATCAAATTCCCTCTGCTTGGCGACGATTCAAATGCAGGTTTAATTACCTTTTTTGCACAACACGAAAGTTTTCATTTAGGACAATTGGCTATTTTGAAAAAAGCAATTGCAGGTATTTCAATGAAGTATCAATAAAAATCATATTTTAAATTTCTTTGTTGAAGGCGTTTGCAATATTGATTACAATTAAATATTATTCACTAGAAAATATAATTGGCATAAACCAGTTTAAACAAATAGGATTTAATTAAAAAAAACAAAAAAACAAAAAATGAAAGATTTACGTTACCCAATAGGCAATTTTGAATTTAAGCCTTTTGATGAAGAGACAAAAAAAGGATGGTTAAATGATATTAAGAATTTACCAAATGATCTAGAACTTGTTGTTAAAGATTTAAACAAAGCTCAATTAGAAACTCCATACCGAGATGGCGGATGGACAGTGCAACAAGTGGTGCATCATTTAGCAGATAGCCACATGAATTGTTTTGTATATTTTAAATTAACACTAACCGAAGAATTACCTACAATAAAAGATTATAGTGAAAATGACTGGTCAAATACAACAGATGTTTTAAATACTCCAATAACATTTTCCATTAACTTATTGTATGCCTTGCACCAAAGGTGGTTAGACTTATTAAGCAGTTTAACTAATGAAGAATGGCAAAGAAAGTTTTACCATCCCACTCATAAAGTAGAAATTAGTTTATGGGATATGTTTGCAGTCTATTCATGGCATGGCAAACACCATATTGCTCACATTAAAAACTTAATAGAAACTAAAGGTTGGTAACAATTAAATTTTAACTAGATAGAGCGTGTTACTTTTTAACAACTTCTTATTCGCATTAATTCGTTGGAGCAATAGGCCCTTTACGAATTGATTTTACTTGAACGGGCCATTGCGCTGGCTGTCCGATTCTTTTATCAGTTGAAATATTAGCTTTATCTCTTGGTAAAGTTGCATTGTCTTCGCAAGCCATATACACCATAATAGCTGTTAGAATGGCATTGCTTTGCAAATCATCAAATATTACTTTATCATATGTATCTCTATTAGTATGCCATGTATAATTAAAATAAGACCAATTTAAAGAGCTTAAAGAGAAGCCTGGTGCCCCAACGGCTACAAAAGAAGCAAAGTCACTCCCACCACCCCCTGGTGCGCCAGGAAAATTAGTTTTAACCGAATCTTTGATATTACTTGGAGCTGCTGCTAGCCATCGGGTAATAAATTCACCTGCGTGTTGAAAACCTTGTCCAGATATATTCACTATCCTTCCTGTTCCATTATCTTGATTAAACAATGCTTGAAGTTTACTAACAATTTCAGGATGGTCTTCAACAAATGCTCTAGAGCCATTCAAACCTTGTTCTTCGCTTCCCCAATGTCCAACTAAAATAGTGCGTTTAGGATTTGGATAAACCAATTTTAAAATGCGCATAGCTTCCATCATGGTTATTGTTCCTGTTCCATTATCAGTCGCACCTTGACCACCATCCCAAGAATCAAAATGTGCAGAAAGCATTACATATTCATCAGGTTTTTCTGTTCCTTTTATTTCTGCAATGGTATTAAAAGATGGAACAACCCCTAAATCTTTTGAATCTGTTTGAATACTAATAATAGGATTATCATTAGATTCAACCAAGCGATACAAGGTTCCATAATCTTCCAAAGCAATATCAACAGTTGGAATTTTTGAAGTGTATGCGTTGAAAATTTTATCAACGCCAAAACCACTCGACCAGTTATTGGTCAACACACCTACTGCTCCTGCTTTTTCTAAAATGATTGGAAGCATCCTTGTAGAATACCCTGTTTTACTGATGCGTTTACGCCAAGCATCTGATTGTTCGGTACGTTCTTTTTTTAATTTATCAAAAGATTCTTTCGTTGCAAATTGTTGCCAGTTATCATCGGGTCTTCCTGTTGGTTGATTCATTGAAATCATTACAAATTTCCCCTTTACATTGGGCAACCAATTGGCAAAAGTAGCTGAATCCAAAACATCTGGAATGATAATCAATGCTGCTTTTATAGACTTCCCTTTTGTTGACGGGCTCCAAGACAATTGAGTTCCTTCTAAACTTTTTACCCTTGGAGAAAGCATATCAATATGTGTTATCCCTCGTTCCCAACCTTTCCATTCACCCCATTGTTCGTTGCGGGCAGCAATACCCCAACCAGCATATTTTTCAAGAGCCCAATCGTTGGCTTTTTTCATTTGAGGTGTTCCCACTAATCTTGGCCCGATTTTATCGAATAATTCGTGAGCCAATGTTTTCAATTGTGAATGATTGTTTTCTTCCAACACTATTTTTTCTACAACGGTTTGTGCAGATAAAATATTGACTGAAAAAATACCGACAATCATAAAAAGCTTTGTTATACATCCTATACAACTAAAGCGCAGTGTTTGATTTTTTTTCATATGCTTAAATTTAAGTAAAAAAAACAAAGGACCCACCAATTAAAGTGAGTCCTTTTTTTTATGATGTTGTAAAATGTATTTCTGGTTATTATTTTATCAGATGATTTTTAAGATCAGCTACCTCAGACGAACATATTTGATCCATCACCTGTTTCAACTGAACTTTTAAACTTGAAATCATGTGATCGCCACCTTCTTGACCTAAGGCAGCAACTGCATACATAAAGCTTCTGCCTAAAAATGCAAAATCAGCACCACTAGCAAGGGTTCTGGCAATATCAGGACCTGAGCGTAAGCCACTATCCATCATGATTTTAATTTGATTGCTGTATTTTTCAACAATGGCATGCAATGATTTAATACTAGATTGGCCCGGATCCAGTTGTCTTCCACCATGGTTAGATACAATGACACCATCTAATCCAAGTCTGATGGCCATTTCTGTG
>JAPLEL010000180.1:0-4726 GCA_026391415.1 Bacteroidota bacterium | reverse complement strand
TGTGTCTTCTTCAGACGCGATCCCTTTAATTACCAGTTTTCCTTTCCAACGGTCTCTGATTGCAGCAATTTTTTGTTCGTTCAAACGACCCGAAAAAGTAGCATTCATAAACTGGCCCAACTGTTTCATGTTTAAGTTCTTAGGCATGTAAGGTTTCATGGTTGCAAAAGAGGGTTGTCCATGATACAAAGTTTTTAAAGCCCACTCTGGCCTGCCCATAATTTGGATGATATTTTTTAAGGTCATTCTAGGTGGCATAGCCAAGCCATTTCTAATATCTCGGGGTCTATACCCAAAAGTTGGCACATCACTTAATATAACCAAAATCGGATAACCCGCCGCTTCAACTCTATCAATAATTTTATCTCGAATATCATTTTCTGCTGGATGATATAATTGAAACCATGCTTTACCTTCTGTCAGCTCTCCTATTCTTTCTATACTGCTAGTTGAAACCGTGCTTAAAATAAAAGGGATATTGTGTTTAAAGGCTGCTTTTGCTAGAATCTCAGGCGCATTGGGCCAAACCAATCCCTGAAGGCCAATGGGCGAAATACCAAAGGGAGCATCATAAACATGCCCAAATAATTCGGTGTTTAATTGTGCATCTTTATGTGCCCTTAAATAATAGGGCTTCAATTCAACATCCCTAATTTCTTTTGTATTCTTATAAAGGTTTACGTCTTCATTACAACCTCCATCCATATATTCAAAAGCAAATTTTGGAATTTTTGATTTTGCTTTTTTAATAAGGTCATCAATAGCTGGATACTTAGGATTATAAGAAAGTTGCATGAGGTGTTTTTTAGAATAATATATAAAATGCAAATAATTATTCAAATATATCAATTAGTTGGTATTTACCGTCATGGCCTTTCATGGCAATTCGTTTGATCAAGCTAATAAAAGAATAAATTTTGAAAAGAAAAACTAATCAATTTATCAAGATATATGGGCTTTCAAAGCTTAAGGGATAGTGACCAAAAAAGGACTCACGATTTATCGTAAGTCCTTTTTTTTGTTTCTAGGAGATCTCGACATAAACACAAGACATCTGGGATATAAAATTTTGACTTGTAAGTGGTTTCATTTTAAAAATTGATACTCAAATAATTAGACCTAATTTAAGGATTGCTTTACTTACACATAATCTATTAATAAAATTTCTATTCAAAAAACTTCACTTCGCCAGTACTTATATCGTGTAGACCACCAATAATTCCTATTTCATTGTTTTTAACCATTTCTGAAATTATAGCACTTTTTAACAAAATGGTTTTAACAGATAAAGCCACATTTAATTCAGCCACATTTTCTACAAAAATTGAATTACTTGAATCTCGATTTTTTGTTGTTGAATTTTCTAGATCAACTGCAGGCTTAATTTTAGAAATCAAGCTTGTTAAATTTCCTAATTCAACATTATCACATGCTCCTTTTACGGCTCCGCATTTAGTATGACCTAATACAACAATAATTTTTGCACCTGCTACCTTACATCCAAACTCCATACTACCCAAAATATCTTCATTAACAATATTTCCGGCGATTCTAACACTAAATATGTCTCCTAACCCTTGATCAAAAATTAATTCAGCAGAAGTTCTACTATCAATGCAACTTAAAATAACTGCAAATGGATGCTGCCCATCTGAAGTTTCATTTGCCTGTTGTAATAAATTTCTATTTATTTTTAAATTATTTACAAAACGTTTGTTCCCCTCTTTTAATAAGTCTAATGCCATAGAAGGTGAAATAGAATTTTGCATTTCTTTTGTTACTGTTTTCATTTCAATTATTTTTTATTGTTTTTTGTAATAGGTAAGTTGTTAAATAATATTAATTGAATCTGTCCTCTAGTAATATTTTTTTGCGCCTGAATCATATAGCCCGTTTCTATTCTTAGCGATTCAGTAATGCCAATTCCAAGTCCAGTGTAAAATCTATTACGATCAAATTGTGCAGCTTTTATATCTACAAACAATTCATTATACATAGATAAGTAGGTAGAATTTTTATTCCATATTGGCTTTTGGAGCGAAATAAAATACCTTCCTCTTAAGCCAAATTCACTTGAAAAAAAGCGTTCTTCTAATCGAAATCTATGTGTTGTTGAATTTGAACCTATCTTGTTTTTATACAAATACTGCTGATAAATTCTATTTTCAATTTTAGTACCTGTACTTAAATCAAATTCATCATAAGAATCAGTCGCAACATAAGCATAGCCTAAAAGTAAATTATGATTCTGCGCTTTTAAATTATAACCCAAACCGGCCCTCGCTAAAAATTGATTCCTTTGCCCTAAAATTCTATAATCACGATACTGAAAATCAGATTGGATATTCCATTTGTCATTTATTTTTTGATTTCCAAAATAAACAATCCAAGTACCCAAATTATTAGTTTGGCTAGCAACTATATTATTGGCCATACCAATAAACCCAATCAGTAAAAAAATCCGTTTTATTAGCAACATATTATGGCTTAAAATTTATTTTTTCAACTTCAATAGATTTTGTTTTTGCATTTAATTCAAAATCTTTAATAATTTCAATAACATCATATGCAATTGACTTAGAATTAGTACAATCAATAATCACTTTACTATTAGCAGGAATAGAGTCAAAAGTATTTAACAAACTTGCCTTATTAAAAAACGAGACCTCTTCAGCAAGCACTAGATGATGCACTATTTTTCCATTTTGATCGCTTATATTATCCTTAACATGGTGTGAGTTTCGGTAACTATGTCTTAGCGTATAAAATATTCCAAATAAAATTCCCACTGTAATCCCCTTTAATAAATCAGTTGTAAGAATAGCAACAACAGTTGCTGTAAACGGTATAAATTGCTCCCAACCAAGCTTATACATTTGTTTGAACAAATCTGGTTTTGCTAACTTATAACCTACCATTAATAATATAGCAGCTAATGAGGCCAGTGGAATTAAATTTAATAAGCTCGCTATAAATATTGCACTGATTAATAAAAAAACACCATGCAAAATGGCAGACAATTTTGTTTTACCACCAAAATTAATATTTGCAGAACTTCTTACTATCACCTGGGTAATTGGCAATCCCCCAATTAATCCTGATATGATATTTCCCAAGCCTTGAGCTTTTAATTCTCTATTGGTAGGCGTAACTCTTTTATCAGGATCCAATTTATCAGTAGCCTCCACACATAATAAAGTTTCCAAACTAGCAACTATTGCTATTACAATTGCAATTTTCCAAACTTCTAAATTATTAATTACTGAAAAATCTGGGAATGTAAATTGACCTAAGAAATCCGACATAGAATTAGGCACTGGAACAGATACAATTTGCTTTGCATTCAAACTAAAAGGTAATATTCCATTAACAAAAGCAAGATTGAAAAGTATCCCCAAAACCACTACCACTATTGGCCCTTGAATGAGTTGAAATATTTTATGTTTTTTGGTAAGAACGGTATCCCATAAAATTAATATTGCTAATGATACTCCTGCAATTAATAATGCACCAGGTGTTATGAATTCAAATGCCCTTGTTATTTCAGAAAAAGTATTTTGACCATCTGCTTGTAAAAAAGTATCATCGCCTTCAAGGTCCTTGTCCCAACCTAGTGCATGAGGTATCTGTTTTAATATGATCAATAGCCCAATACCCGTAAGCATCCCCTTGATAACAGAACTCGGAAAGAAATAGGCAATAAAGCCAGCTTTAGCATAACCTAAGGCCAACTGTATAATACCTGCTAAAACCACAGCCGTTAAAAAGGCTTGGTATGACCCACTCAAGGTAGCAATTGAGGTAAGAACAATAACAGCTAACCCCGCAGCTGGTCCGCTCACACCCAATGGAGAACCACTCGCAAAACCCACAACTATCCCTCCTACTATACCCGCAATAATACCTGCAAATAAAGGTGCTCCCGAAGCTAAGGCAATCCCTAAACAGAGCGGCACTGCAACAAAAAACACCACAATACTAGCTGGCAGATCGTTTTTTACATGCTTAAAAAGATTCATTTGACTCATAATATTATATTTACACAACAAACATAGTAATATTATCTTAAATGATAGTATTACTATCTTAAATAATTGTAAATATTTTAACTAATTTTGTTAAAAATTGACTACACCTAATTATATGAAACTAGAATTGCAAATTAAAATGAACCCTTCCCTTTATTTAAGGGATCCTGAACAGTCGGAATTAGGCAAGAATATAATTAAACATAGTATTCAAATAATTTATGAAAATGGATTTGAAGCATTTACTTTTAAAAAGCTAGCTGAATCTATTGGAACTACCGAAGCTGGTGTGTATAGGTATTTTGAAAATAAGCATAAACTTTTAGTGTATATTATATCTTGGTATTGGGGATGGCTACAATTTCAATTGAACTATCAAACAAACAATATTAAAGACCCCATTGTAAAATTAAAAAAAGTTATTAAACTTTTATCTACGAATGTAGAAGATGACATTACTACAGGACATGTAGACGAATCACAATTACATCAAATACTCATTTCAGAAGGCTCTAAAGCATATTTAACTAATCATGTTGGGAAGGATAATAAGCAACAATTTTTTAAACCTTATAAAGATTTGTGTAACTCAGTAGGTGAAATAATATTAGAATGTAACCCAAAATATAAATACCCTCATTCACTTGCTTCTACAATAATAGAAATGGCACATTTGCAAAACTTTTTCATGAACCACT
>JAPLEL010000073.1 GCA_026391415.1 Bacteroidota bacterium | reverse complement strand
TTTTCATTTTTTTTTTTTTTTTGTTGTTTAAATACCGGATAAGCCAAACTCATATTTTTTTGTTGAAACCAGTTTTTGGTATTTTTAAAATTGGCATCTGCATCATTATAAATAGCAGTCGATTGGGCAAAGGCTGTATTTGAACTTGCCAAAACAGTCAAACTGAAAAATAAAAATAGAACTTGTTTCATAGTAAAATTGCTCCATTAAAGATAAGATTACTCTTTCGGGAACAAACATCGTTCCAATATTTGTGGAAAAACAGATAGAGAGCGTAAGTTTGTCAACAAATTAGCATTTTATGTACGAGCATTCTACTACACTTCGCGTTCGATATGCAGAAACAGACCAAATGGACATTGTTTATTATGGTAATTATGCCCAATATTTTGAAGTTGGCCGAGCCGAAGCCATTAGAAACCTAGGAATATCTTATAAAGACATGGAATTAATGGGCGTTAAAATGCCAGTTGTAGAAATGCATGCCCAATTTTTAAGGCCCGCGCATTACGATGATTTAATTACCATTAAAACACAATTGCGCGAATTACCGCAAAAACACCAAATAGAATTTCACCACGAGGTTTATAATGAAAGAAAAAAACTACTCACTGTAGGGCGAGTAGTTTTATTTTTTATTCATATTGAAACGAAAAAAAGAGTACCAATGCCGCCTGAATTTATTTCAAAACTAGCATCATTTTTTACTCCTTAAACCCTTTCGTGATCTTCTTTCCAATTAGTGATAGCCTCTTTAATAGCAGTGCCACCTAAGTTTTCTGCTGCTGCTTTTGCAGCCAATGCAGGAAACTCATTGTCCGAAGCAAAACGCAATGCAACAATTTGCCCACTACGTAAACCTGCTGGAAGTACTTTTCCAGTTAACACATAATGTCTAAAATTTTCTTGCGCACGAATAGCACGGTCATTGGCTTTTAAGGCAAATGAACGGGCAAAATACATTACCACCGCAACCAAAATACTCATTGCCATAATCAGGGTAGCAGAATATAAATTTTCAGGTGCACTATGGCAAATGTTAATGGCTGATCCAATTAAAATAGCTAGTAAAAGAAAAAAACCAAGTCCATGGTATCCCTTCACTAAGCGAGAGTGATTTTTAAAATTTTGTTCTTTCATTGTAGTATTTAGTTTTATAAGTTAAAGATATCTATTTTAAAATATCCAATACGGTAAACATTTTATTAACGATTGCCGAAGCCGAACCACTGTAATTATTTACAATGATAGATACAGCATATTTGGTGCCATCCTTTGATTGGTGGTAACCAGCAAAACTTTTAGATCCCCCAATCGTACCACTTTTTAACTTCATTAAATTATATACAGGAAGCGCATCATAAAAATAATCAAACCAAGTTTGTTTTTGTGCATACAATAACACTTTGGTTAATGCATTTGCAGTTATTCTATTTTGGGGTGAAAGGCCACTACCGTCTTGTATATTTAGGGCAGAAGATTCAATGCCGCGCTCATTCCAAAAAGCTTTTATGATTGCTACACCATTTTCTGTATCTCCTAAATCTTTCTTTTCGTAAGCAATTGTTTTGCAAATTGATTCGCCATATAAATTAATGCTTTTTTTCAAGAACCAATAATTGATACTATCTAAACTTACTGAATAAGAATTGCCAATTAATGCAATAGGTTTTGAATCAGTATCATGTAACTTATTTAGTTCTTTGAAGCCATTGTCAATAACAATTCCATTAGAAGTAAATGCATGCTCAAGCACTTGCTGCAATTGGTTTGTAGGATGAGGCAATGCGCCAGCAATGGTAAATTTATCTACACCCGCGGGCACCGTTCCTTCTACAAATCCATTGTTGGTATAAGGTGCTAAATAAATATAGGCATTGTCGCCACTGCCTGCTTTTGCTGTTTGTAAATTATTGACGAAATAGTTGTTTAATAACTTTGGTTCTGTTCCAATAATTTTTACAGAATCACCCACTTGGTTTCCAGGAGCCATTAATAAATTGTATTGATTTTCGTGCCAGTTTAAAGCCCATGTTCCAGCCCCATAATAATTACCAATATCATTCCAAATCCATCCACCAGGAAGGGGTTGATACGTAAATTTTCTATTGTCAAAATAAACAGAACCGGTAACTTTTTGAATCCCTTTATCCTTTAATAATTGCATCCAATTTTGCAATACTAAATTTTCATTGGTAGATAAATAACGCCAACTACCCAAACTAGGATCTCCATATCCTGTTAAAAACAAATCTCCATTTAAAACGCCTGCATTAATATTCCCATTATACCCCCAACTTGTTTTAAATTTATAATTCGCACCAAGTATTTCAAAAGCACTAACACTAGTAATAATTTTTTGACAACTAGCTGGGGCCAATCCTATTTGCGCATTCTTTTCAAATACCAATTCATTTGTAGCTGCATTCATAATACTAATGCCTACTATAGCGTGTTTCATTTGCGAATCAGCTTCAAACTTTTGAACCGCTTTTTCAAGTTGCAGGGTAATATTTTGTGCAAACAAACTCAATTGCAAAAAGCAACAACAAAATAGAATAGATAACTGTTTCATAAAAGGGTTCGTTTTAAATGCTACCGAATGCGTTTCGTTTGAAATACCTGATTAACTTGCACTAAAATTAAGGGGCATTATAGTATGGAAAAAGTTTTTGCGTCAATCATTACCATTGGAGACGAGTTATTGATAGGTCAAGTAATAGACACCAACAGTGCGTGGATTGCACAAGAGCTCAATAAAATTGGTATTTCTGTTAAACAGCGCACAGCTGTTGGTGATGTAAAAGAAGATATTGTAGAAGCACTAAACCAAGAATCAAAAAGGGCTTCCATTATTATTATCACTGGCGGATTAGGCCCTACTGCCGATGATATTACCAAACCATTACTCTGCGAATATTTTGGCGGAAAGATGGTCATGCATCAACCAACACTAGCGCATGTTACCAATATTTTTGAAAACATTCTTAAACGACCTATGATTGAGCGAAATACGCTACAAGCCATGGTACCAGATGTTTGTACGGTTTTATCAAATGAAAAAGGAACGGCTCCAGGCATGCTATTTGAAAAAGAGGGCAAAATATATATTTCCTTACCAGGTGTGCCGCATGAAATGAAATGGATTATGCAAAACCATGTAATTCCACTCATTCCAACTAAGTTTAGCACTGGCTTTATTGAACACAAAACCTTATTAACTTTTGGTTTAGGCGAATCTTTTTTAGCAGAAAAAATTGCAAGTACCGAAGCCGAACTTCCTGCTCATATTAAATTGGCTTATTTACCCAATTCAGGAATGGTTCGATTGCGTTTAAGTGCTTTTGGATTTAACCAAGAATCCCTTTTAGCAAGCTTAAATATTCATTTTGAAGCGTTAAAAATAGCCGTTGGCGAATATTTGGTAACAGACCAAGACATTACAATGGAAACCATTGTAGCCAATTTGCTAAAAGAACAAAAATCAACCCTATCAACTGCAGAAAGTTGTACTGGCGGATATATTGCACATTTACTTACTACAAGCCCTGGGGCATCGAAATACTTTACAGGATCGGTTGTTTGTTACGATAATCGCATTAAAACTAGTTTACTTCAAGTGCCAGAAAAGGTGCTTTTAACCGAAGGGGCAGTTAGCGAAACAACGGTTAAACAAATGGCCAGTGCTATTTTAGACCTAATGAAAACAGACTATTCAATAGCAGTTAGTGGCATTATGGGACCAGACGGCAGTACGCCAGAAAAAGCGGTAGGATTGGTTTGGATAGCGGTAGCAAGTAAAACAGCCATCCATGCAAAAGCGTTTAATTTACGATACGATCGGTCGCGAAACATTATAATGACCGCAACCAATGCTTTAAATATGCTTAGAATGTTAATTGTGGATAAACATTGAATAAATTTGTAATAGACTCGGCTACATTTGTTGGTTGAAAAGAACCTGCATAAAGCGTAAATTTGGGTGAAGGGTACAATATTATCCCATAATAAAAAGGAAGATGGTATGGCAATTGCTGAACTGGTGATGCCCAAGTTGGGAGAGAGTATCATGGAAGCTACCATCTTGAAATGGCACAAGAAGGTTGGCGACTATGTTAAGCAAGACGAAACGGTATTGGATATTGCTACTGATAAAGTTGATAGCGAAGTTCCATCTACTGAAGAAGGCATAATCACTGAAATTCTTTTTCAGGTAAATGACGTTGTACCAATTGGTGCTGTTATTGCACGTATTCAAATTAGCGAACCAGCTACTTTAACCCCACCAACTCAGC
>JAPLEL010000182.1:1044-18352 GCA_026391415.1 Bacteroidota bacterium | reverse complement strand
AGCGTGCAGCCAAATTTGCTAGCGTACACCAAGAAATTCTTGGTTTTGATAAAGGTTATGAAACAATGATAGGAGAGCGGGGTGTTACATTAAGTGGTGGACAAAAACAGCGTATTTCAATTGCTAGGGCTTTAATTAAAGATCCGGAAATTGTTGTATTCGACGACTGTTTAAGTGCTGTTGATGCAAAAACCGAATTTGAAATATTAAGCAGTTTAAATAAATATCTATACGAAAAAACAGCTATAATCATCACCCATCGCATCTTTTCTACTTTTAGATTTGATACAATCATCGTTTTAGAAAATGGGGCTATTATTGAAAAAGGCAGTCACGAAGACCTCTTATTATTAAACGGTTATTACGCTGAATTGTACCGTATGCAACTTACAGAAGTAGCAGAATCTAGCCCACAAGCAGATAAAATTGCTGAATCTTAAAACATAATTGTTGGAAATTTTGGTAATTCTGAAACAATCCTATATTTGTAAAGTTTAAATATTTCTGAACTTAAACCAATTTAACTGTGCCGTACGAGAATAACGAGAACACCGAAAAAAAGATGGAAAGCGTTTATAGTAAACGTATTAGAGCTGGAAAAAGAAGAACTTATTTTTTTGATGTAAGAGAAACTCGTGGAAGCGACTATTATCTAACAATCACGGAAAGCCGTAAACGTTTTGATAATAATGGTTACGACAGACATAAAATATTCTTGTACAAAGAAGATTTTAATAAGTTTATCAAGGCTTTAGGCGAAGCAATAGATTATGTAAAAACTGATTTAATGCCCGATTTTGATTTTGACGCATTCAACCACGAATACGCCGAAGGAGAAGAGCCAATATATGAAGCTGCTACTACAGTTAGTGAAACTACCATCGAACCAACTGCAGAAACTATCACTGAAAATATCATAGAACCAATGACAGAAGAGATAGCAGTTCCAGAAATAGAAATTACAACAAGCCCAGAAATTAGTCAACCACCATTAGATAATTTATCAACAGAAGAAGTTGATAAATGGTAAAATAACTTAGCATAAAAAAAGCCACTTTAATAATAGCTTTTTTTATGCTAAGCAATTTCTTTTTGCATCCAAACATTACAGGCGTTGTGCCCTGAATTTCCTAGTGGTGCAGTTAAATATTCAAATCCAAATTGTTCATATAATTTCACCGCTTTTGCCAAAGCAGGTGTGATGGTTTCTAAGTACATTTTTTTAAAACCATTTTCCTTTGCGGCCTCCACACAATTAGTTAGCATTCGATAGCCCAAACCCTTTCCTCTAGCGGTTTCTGTTAAAAATACTTTTACCAATTCACAAGTATCATTTGGTAAACCATCAGTAGAAAAATAGCCCGTGCCTCCTACAATATCGCCGTCTAATTCTGCAATAAAATAGGCGCAATTATTAGATAAATTAAATAGTTCAAATAAGTGATCGGTACTTTCTTCAAAGTAAACAGTGCCAGGTAAATTAGCGCCTAAATTTTCAAGAGAAGTTCGTATTATTTTTTCTTTTATTGCGTTGTCTGAAATTTGTATTGGACGAATAATAATTTCCATTTAGCCTATTTACAAAATTCTTTAAAACAATTAATTAATCCATTCGTAGAACTATCATGAGTAGTTACTTTGGCATTATTTTCAAGTTCAGGTAATATTTGATTGGCCAATTGTTTACCCAATTCAACACCCCATTGATCGAAACTGAAAACATTCCAAATGATACCTTGTACAAAAATTTTGTGCTCATAAATACCAATTAATGTTCCAAGGGTTGATGGTGTAATTTGTTTCACTAAAATGGAATTGCTTGGCTTATTTCCACTGAATATTTTAAAAGGATTGAGCTTTTTAATTTCGTCTTCTGATTTACCCGCTTTCATCAATTCTACCTTCACTTCATTTTCAGACTTGCCGTTCATTAATGCTTCGGTTTGCGCAAAATAGTTCGACATTAATTTAAGGTGATGGTCTCCAATTGCGTTATGACTAATAGCAGGAGCAATAAAATCACAAGGAGTTAATAGTGTGCCTTGGTGAATTAATTGATAAAAAGCATGCTGACCATTGGTTCCTGGTTCACCCCAAATGACTGGCCCTGTGGCATAATTAACAGGATTACCATTTCTGTCGGCACTTTTGCCATTACTTTCCATATTTGCTTGTTGAAAATAGGCGGCAAAACGGTGCATGTATTGGTCATAAGGTAATATAGCCTCGGTTTGAGCACCCATAAAGTTTACATACCAAATACCTATTAAAGCCATTAAAACTGGTATATTTTTATCGAAAGGAATTGTTTGTAAATGGATATCTGCTTTTTCGGCTCCTTTTAGTAATTCAATAAAATGATCATAACCAATAGTCAGTGCAATTGATAAACCAATAGCACTCCATAAAGAATAACGTCCTCCAACCCAATCCCAAAATTCAAACATATTTGCTTGATCAATACCAAAAGCAGTTACTGCTTTTTTATTCGTACTCAATGCTGCAAAATGTTTTGCAATATCTTTTTCAGATGCACCTGAAGCCAAAAACCAAGTTCTTGCTGTTTGTGCATTGGTCATGGTTTCTTGTGTGGTAAATGTTTTAGAAGCAATTAAGAATAAGGTTTCTTCTGGATTGACTTTTTTTAATGTTTCTGCAATATGAGATCCATCAACATTGCTTACAAAAAATGTTTCTATACCTTTTACCCAATATGGTTTTAGTGCTTCAGTAACCATTACAGGACCTAAATCACTTCCGCCAATACCTATATTAACTATATAACGTATTTTTTTTCCAGTATAGCCTTTTGCAGATCCACTATGAATAGATTCGCAAAACTGTTTCATTTGCTGCTGTACTTTTAAAATATCAGGCATAATATCTTTTCCATCAACCATAACTGGATTGCCAGAAAAATTTCTTAGTGCCGTATGTAATACAGATCTGCCTTCGGTTTCATTAATAATATCACCAGCAAACATTTCCTCAATAGCATCTTTCAATTTGCAATCCTGCGCTAATTCAAGCAATAGTTTTAATGTTTTTTGGTTGATGATATTTTTAGAATAATCAAAAACAATTTCGTCTAAACACAACGAAAATTTTAAAAAACGATCAGGTTCTGTAGCAAATAAATCACGCATATGTTTGCGATTCATTTCTTCTTCAAAATGTTTTTTTAATAAAAACCAGGCTTGTGTAGTTGTTGGATTTGTTCTAGGAAACATATATATAAGTTTGTAATAGTAAGTTTATAATAACGCGTGTTATAAATTCGAAATTGTATCGATAGTTTCTTGAACATTACTTGGTGTTGAACATTACTAGGTGTGATATCTAAATGTAGCACAAAACGTATTTGAGTAGGAGAGATGGCTATTGCCAAAATACCTTTTTCTTTTAAAATAGTAGCCAATTCTGGCGCTGTAAATCTGCCCTTCACTTCAAATATCACAATATTGGTTTCTACAGGAAGAATTGTTCCAACAAAGTCTTTTTTAAGCAATGCAGCTTCAATTAGTTTAGCATGATGGTGGTCATCGGCTAATCGTTTGATATTGTTTTCCAATGCATAAATACCCGCAGCTGCCAAAAAACCTGCTTGTCTCATACCGCCGCCAAAAAGTTTGCGTACCCTTCTTGCTTTGGCAATAAACGCTTTGTTTCCTAGTAATACACTCCCAACAGGCGTACCCAATCCTTTACTTAAACAGATTGATATAGAGTCAAACACTTCGCCATACTGAATACAAGTTTCATTTTTGGCTACAATTGCATTAAAAATTCGAGCACCGTCTAAGTGTAACTTTAAATTATTTTTTAAACAAACTTCTTTAATAAGTTGAATATCAGTAAATTCATAACAACTTCCACCACCCCTGTTTCCTGTATTTTCTAAAGAGACAAGTGTACTCAATGGCTTGTGAATATCAAGCGGATTAATGGCTTCTAATACCATTTTAGCATTAATTCTACCTCTATCACCATTTAAAAGTCTAACAGATGCGCCTGAATTGGCTGCTATTCCACCACCTTCATATAAATACACATGAGATAATTTATCGCAAATCACTTCGTCGCCAGGGTGGGTATGACATTTAATGGCAATTTGATTGGTCATTGTTCCGCTAGGGCAAAATACTGCGGCTTCCATTCCAAATAAATTTGCAGACTGGGTTTCTAATGCATTAATGGAAGGATCTTCTCCAAAAACATCATCCCCAATTGGTGCTTCCATCATTGCCTGGAGCATCATTTTGGTTGGCTTGGTAACGGTATCTGATCTAAAGTCTATCATAATGATTACAAAGTTAATTCTAAAAGCAGTTTTATAAGGTAGATATCATATTTAATTTTATCCTCATTTGCATTTATAAAAAGCCAATTTTACCCGATTCCCTAAGTTTTTCCACATTTAATCAAAAATTCGCTTGATTTTTTGTACTTTCGCAGGCTCTGAAAAGACCTGCTAATTGTTAAATGATATTTATTTTTAGTTCATAATATAACAATTGCAACTTTTCCACGTTTAACATTCATTCAAGACAATAATAGACTATGAGGCAGCTCAAAATCGCTACCCAGATTACCAACAGAGATTCACAGGCCGTTGAAAAGTATCTACAGGAAATTTCTAAAATTCCAATGATCAATCCCGAAGAGGAAACAACTCTTGCCCAAAAAATCAAAATGGGTGATCAAAGGGCTTTAGACAAATTGGTACAAGCGAACTTACGTTTCGTTGTATCAGTTGCAAAACAATATCAACACCAAGGGCTTTCATTGAGCGATTTAATCAATGAAGGAAATTTGGGTTTAATTAAGGCTGCACAACGTTTTGACGAAACGAAAGGATTTAAATTCATCTCCTACGCTGTATGGTGGATACGTCAATCAATTTTACAAGCTTTAGCTGAACAAGGCAGGTTGGTACGTTTACCACAAAACAAAATTGGAACCTATAATAAGGCCAATAAAGCTTATATGGCATTTGAGCAAGAACATGAGCGTGAACCTTCTACCGAAGAGTTGGCTGAAATTCTTGAAATGAGCGAAACTGAAATTAATAATATCTTTCAAAGTAATACACGTCATACTTCATTAGATGCACCAGTACACGAAGCAGAAGATGTTGCTATGGGCGACTTATTAGAAGGTAGCGACGATACAGATGAAGATGTTATGAAAGACTCCTTGCGCGAAGAAATCCGTAGGGTTCTAAAATCATTAAGTCCACGTGAGGCAGAAATAGTAAATGCTTATTTTGGATTAGACGGTGAAAATGGTGTTACTATTGAACAAATTGGAATGAAATACGATTTAACCAAAGAACGTATTCGCCAAATTAAAGAAAGAGCCATTAAGCGTTTACAAAAAGCCAGATATAGCAATGCTTTGAAAGCGTATTTAGGATAATTTTTTCAATACAATTGTATTGTTTATATAATTAAAACAGGCTATATCACACAATTGATATAGCCTGTTTTAATTATATAAATTGCCTGTTATTATCATCAAATTAGCAAACCATTTAAGTATTTCTCTGTTATATATTTTTTAAATTTGATTTATGCAAAAGTGGCTGATAATAGTTTGTTTTATTTTTTCAATTTTATCTTGCGAAAAGGATATCAGTTTTACTCCAGATGCAACTACAGCTAAATTAGTTGTTGATGCCCAAATTGAAAACAATCTAGCTCCAACGGTTGTTTTAACTACTTCAATGGGTTATTTTGCTACACTAGATTCTGCTTTGTTATATAATAGTTTTGTACACAATGCCATTTGCAGTATTAGCGACGGAACAAAAACGCAGCTATTAAAAGAATTTAAAATCCCCTTAAAGACAGGTAACCTTTATTATTATAGCCAAGACCCTAGCACTACTAATTCTAATTTCAATGGCATCTTAGGAAAAAAATACATTTTAACTATACAGTATAATAATCAAACTTATACTGCAACAACTACTATACCATTGCTCACCAAAACAATTGATTCTATTTGGTGGGAGCCTTTAAAAAACTATCCCGATTCTCCAAAAGTTTCATTAATGACTAGAGTAACTGATCCACCAGGATTAGGTAATTATATTCGCTATTTTACCAAACAAAACAAAGGACAATATTTACCAGGGTTTAATAGTGTTTTTGACGATCAAATTATTGATGGTAAAACATATAGTGTTCAAATAGATAGAGGGGTAGATCGTAATTTGCCTTTTGATCGGGCTAATTATGGCTATTTTTTAAAAGGGGATACTGCAACTGTAAAGCTTTGTAACATCACAAAAGAAACCTATGATTTTTGGCGAACTTGGGAATTTGCATTTTCTTCAATAGGTAACCCATTTTCAGCACCAGGAAAAGTTATTGGAAATATCAATAATGATGCATTAGGATCATTTTGTGGTTATGCAGCCCAATATAAAACATTGATTATCCCCAAATAATCCGATTTTGTGTACAATAGATATCATTCAAGTAGTGTAAGCGAATTAATTTTGTATTTTCTAAAAATAATTTAATGTCAAACGAAGTAATAGAAAAAGTACATGTTTTAATAATTGGATCTGGTCCTGCAGGATACACAGCGGCCATATATGCAGCAAGAGCAAACATGAAACCCGTTTTATACCAAGGAATACAACCAGGTGGTCAATTAACAATCACTACTGAAGTTGAAAACTATCCTGGATATCCCGATGGAATTCAAGGTCCAGAAATGATGGTTCATTTTGAAAAACAAGCTACTCGTATGGGAGCTGATATACGTTATGGCTTAGCCACTAAAGTAGATTTTAGTGTACGTCCATTTAAAGTAGAAATAGACGAAGAAAAATGGATAGAAGCCGATTCAATTATAATAAGTACTGGTGCATCAGCCAAATGGTTAGGTTTAGAAAGCGAAGAAAGACTCAATGGATTTGGTGTTAGTGCTTGTGCAGTTTGTGATGGATTCTTTTTTAGAGGTAAAGAAGTAGCTATTGTTGGTGCAGGAGATACTGCTGCTGAAGAAGCTTTGTATTTGTCTAAATTATGTACAACTGTTCATATGGTAGTTAGAAAAGAACAAATGCGTGCTAGTAAAGTAATGCAAGATCGTGTATTAAATGCCCCAAATATTAAACTATATTGGAATAGTGTAACCGACGAAATATTGGGAGAGAAAAAAGTAGAAGCGGTTCGTTTATTAAATACAGCAACCAATGAAAAGTTAACTATTCCTATTAGTGGATTTTTTGTTGCCATAGGACACGAACCAAATAGCGGCATATTTAAGGAGTTCATTAACATGGATGAAACTGGTTATATTCTAACAGTACCAGGTACTAGTAAAACTAATATCCCAGGAGTTTTTGCTGCCGGTGATGTACAAGATAAAAATTATCGTCAAGCAGTTACGGCAGCGGGTAGTGGTTGCATGGCCGCATTAGATGCAGAGCGATATTTAACAGCTAATGGACTTTCTTAATTAAAATATAAAATATAAATAAGGCGATAGCATTTAGCTAATCGCCTTTATTTTTGCAATATGCTAACGATTCAATTAGATGCCGTTAAATTTTATGCTTACCATGGAATTTTTGAGGAAGAAAAAACCTTGGGAAGTAATTATGTAGTTGACGTTAAAATTCAGATTAATACCAATAAGCTAATTATTGGATCAATTTCTGAAACAATTGATTATGCGTTAGTTTTTGATATGCTTCAAAAGAGAATGCAAATTGCAACCCCTTTGTTAGAAACAATTGCTAGTGATTTTTGCCATGCTGTTTTAAATAAGTTTCAGCTAGCTACATCTATAGATTTTAGTATAAAAAAGATGAACCCTCCAATTGAAAAATTCATTGGTAATGTGGGTGTTCAATTTCAATTAAAAAGAAGTCCTTTATAAAAAATCACAAATGAGATATTTTTATTTATTAGCATTTTTTTTGAGTACGTTTTTAGCAAATTCGCAAGAAACTGTAATACTATTTAAAGATGCTGATAATTTTGAACGACAATTAAAAGATATTGAAGCACTAGACAAATACAAACAAATAATTGCAATTGAACCAGCAAATGTTAAAGCATTAATAAAAGCAGCAGAATTAAATGTAGCACTTGGCGGTAGAGAATTAAATAAAGTGAATAAACGTTTGTATACAGAATCAGCAATGGTTTTTGCAAAAAAAGCATATGAAATTGATGCTAAAAATGCAGATGCTAATTATGCAATGGCAATGGTATCAGGTAAAATGACTGATATAGAAACTGAAAATAAAAAAATTGTTCAATACGTAAAGGATATAAAATCGTATTCCGAAAAAGCATTAGCTATTAATCCAAGTCATGCCAGAGCAAATTATAGTTTGGGTAAATGGCATTACGAAATGGTCAATTTAATGGGATTAAAAAAAGTAGCTGTAAAATTATTTTATGGCGGTATGCCTGATGGTGATTTAGATTCGGCGATTGTACATTTTGAAAAATGTAAATCTGCTGATCCATATTTTGTGTTGAATTATTTAGATCTGGCAAAAGCCTATAGAGATAACCATCGCCCCACACAAACAATAGATATTTTAAACAAATTAGTTAAACTACCCATTAGAACTGCAGATGATGCTGCATTAAAAGCAGAAGCTGCAAAGCTTTTAGACGCAGTTCAATAAACAAAAAAAACAAAAATGGAATTACAAGAATTATTTCAACAAGCTATTGCCAACAGTAAAACATTATCAGAAAAACCAGATAATGAAACACTATTAAAATTATATTCACTTTTTAAACAAGCATCAGAAGGAGATACACAAGAAGAAGGCCCTTCTAATCCATTTGATTTTGTTGCAAAATTTAAACATGAAGCATGGGCTAAATTAAAAGGAACAAGTAAAGAAGTATCTATGCAAGCATATATCAATTTAGTAAATGAATTAAAAGCTAACCAATAGTGTTTTATAACCAGGTAAGTTTGTATACCTGATTATATTTTTATTTTTCTCCATCTTCCAGATTGCATATACCAAAAAGAAGGAACAAGCAAGCAAAACCAATAAATCCATTCACTTACCCAGCCCCAAGTAATGGGTAATTGCATTTTTTCCAACACTGTAAATACATAAATACAATATAAAATGATGGCTACAAATTCTGTAGTTAAATTCATAGTAGAATTTCCAGTTCCAGTTACTGCATTCATCCAAACTATAGAAATAGACATTAGTACTAAAGCAAAAGAAACTACTCTCAATACAGGAATACCTGCTTGAATAAAGTCTTCGCCTTGTCCATAAATAGATAAAAAAGCATGTGGAAAAAGATTCAATAACAAGCATACTATACTTGCAAATCCAACACTCCATCGCATGATTTTTTTAATGAGTGGTATCACTAAATCGTGTTTATTCTGTCCAATTACATTACTTACCATGGTATTAGTTGTGGCTGCAAAAGCCCAAGTAAAACAACCAAAAAATCCAAAAATATTACGCATGGTATTTGAAACAGCTAAGTCTCTAGCGCCATGGTGCTCAATTAAAATATAAAAAAACTCCCAGCTAATAATACTGATTGCATGTTGTGCAATTAGTGGAGCAGACTGTACCACTATCAATTTACTGTTAATAGGTTCAAAGACCCAAGTACTAAATAATTGTAAGCGTTTACTTATTCCATTGATTCGTAGTACCGTAAATAAAACGAACAATCCTGCTATTTCTGAAAAGATAGAAGCATATGCTGCGCCATTAAAACCAAGTTGCGGTAGTCCAAATTTTCCATAAATCAACCCATAATCGAAAATTACGTTCACTACCGCTTCTGTTGCTGTTCCAATAATGAGGTATTTAGACTGATTTGTACCAACCAATAAGGCATTACGCATTTGGTATACATATAAAAATGGCAGCCCAATGATGCGAATATTTAAAAATTTAACAGCAATAGATACCCTTTGAGGATCATGTAAAGCCCAACCAAGTATAATTGGCGCCAAAAACCAGGTTAATAAAATGCCAATGGCCGCAAATCCAAAAGATATATAAATGCCTTGTGTGAATAATTTTCCAATCTGATCAATTCTATTTTCACCTGCACGTCTTGAAATTAGTGCCTGTAGACCATTGTTCAAACCATGTCCTACAACAGCAAAAATCAAGTAATAAACGCCTGTTATGCCTGCTAAACCCAGTGCTTCTTGACCTAATCCTCCTAAAAAAATATTATTTGTGATGAAATTCAGTTGTGGTACCATAATAGCCAAACTGATGGGTAGGGCTATACGTAGTATCTGTTTATGGCTAGTTGTAACTTGTAAATTATTACTATCTGATGGGTTATTCATAAGGTTCTGCAAAGTAACAATTTTAATATCTGCACAAATCACTTTCCGTGCATAATAGTTTTTTTATATCATTGCATAACCAATAACACGATTATGGTTACTAAGTGGATAGGATTTTACGGAAGCGTCCCCAATAAAGGCAACAACTCAACTAATCATCTATTTGTAGAAATTAGTGTTACACAGATAGTGTATTTGGTAAAAAATACAGTAAATGCGCAATTAGAAGCCATTGAAGTATTTCATTTCTCAAATAAACAAACCGATTGGTCCGATATATTTTTTGATATAAAAGAGCATTCGTTATTGTTAGGGTTGTCATTTTCTAATACCACCATTTATTTAAATATTCAGGAAGCATTATTATTACCACATAAAAATTTAAGCAGCTCCTCTGCAGAAGATTTTTTATCCCTTGTATATGGTCCCGAAAAGAATACCTTAACAAAACATGATAAAATTGATTTTTCACTTCCCTTTGTTACTATTTATCGAATAAAAAATACATTATTAGAAATTCTAAATAGAAATTTTATACTTTTCAATATTCAACATACTTATTCTCCTCTTTTAAATGATGTATTTAAAAGAGATAATATAGCACCTATATTTTTAAAGTTGGTCGTTTATCACCAACACATTATTGTTGTATATATTAAAGACAATCAATTACAATTAACGCAGTCCTATTCATTCAATAGTCCAGACGATATATTATATTATTTACTAGGTATCATACAACAAGATCAACAAACCGCCATTCAAGCACAAATTGAAATTAGTGGATTGATAGATCAACAAATTGGTTTGTATGAACAAATTAAAAAATCATTTGGTATTGTTTCATTCGATGAAATCAATTTAGATGATACTATAAAAATTGGTTTAGAAAAATATCCTGTTTATACTTTTACCCCTTTTTATAAATTGATGGCATGAGAATAATTTCAGGAAAGTTTAGTGGAAGACGCATTCAACCACCAACTAATATGCCACATACAAGACCTACTACGGATATTGCTAAAGAAGGCTTATTTAATATTCTCCAAAACAGAATAAATTTTGAAGGAATTAAAACACTCGATTTATTTGGAGGTACAGGATGTATCAGTTACGAACTAGCTTCACGTGGGGCTTTGGACTTAACCATTGTAGAAAAGGATCCTATCATGTATCAGTTTATTCAAAAGAATTGTTCGTCCTTGGGTGTAGAGAATTACCAACTGCTTAAAATGGATGTATTTGCTTTTTTGAACACAGCTAAAACGCAATTTGATTTTATTTTTGCAGGACCTCCTTATGCACTTGGCGCGATTGATGAAATACCTAAAATAATTGCTGAAAGAAAATTGATAGCTAAATCAGGTTTTTTTGTGTTAGAGCATACGCCAAGAAATCAATACGAAAAAATGCCCAATTTTGAGTTCCAACGAAATTATGGCACTACCGTATTTTCATTTTTTGTAAACAAAGATTAATGGTCAATTATTAATTGGTACCATGACAAAAAAAGAAATTAGACAAATATTTAAAGCTAAACGTCAAGCTATTTCAGATCAGGAGAAATTAAAACTTGATGATCTATTACTTATTCAATTTCAACAGTTTTCTTTTGATTCAACAGATTATTTATTGAGTTATTGGCCAATAGAACAGCATAAAGAACCCAATGTAACTTTAGCAACTAGGTTTTTAAAATTAATGGTTCCTCATTTACTAATTGCTTATCCTGTAACAAATCAATTGAGTCAAAACATGGATGCAATGATTGTTGATGAAAACACCAATTTTAATACCAACCAATTAGGTATTACAGAACCGATAGATGGAATGATCATCAACCCAGCATCCATAAATATTGTTTTTGTACCATTATTAGCTTTCGACGAATTAGGCTATAGGGTAGGTTACGGAAAAGGATATTACGATCGATATCTTCCAAAATGCGCTTCTAATACCCTAAAAATTGGCTTTTCGTATTTTGATCCCATTGCGCAAATTACCGATAAAGACCAATTTGACGTACCTTTATCATACTGCATTACACCGCAGCATATCTATGAATTTTAACACGCTATTTTTAAAGTCTTTTCGTGTTTTGTTAATTCCTTTCGCATTATTATATGGATTAGTCATATATATACGGAATCGTTTATTTGATAAACATTATTTACCTTATTCTGAATTCAACTTCCCGTTAATTTGTGTTGGAAATTTAGCTGTTGGTGGAACAGGTAAATCTCCAATGGTTGAATACTTATTAGACATATTACATCCTAGATTTAAAATTGCCACACTTAGCAGGGGTTATAAAAGAAAAACTACTGGATATGTATTAGCCCATAAAAATACCACTGCGCTTGAAATAGGAGATGAGCCCATGTTGTTCCATTTAAAATTCCCAGATGTTCCAATTGCAGTTGGCGAAGAACGCTTAGTAGGCATTCCACATTTATTACAAGACCATCCTACATTACAAGCTATTATTTTAGACGATGCATTTCAACACAGAAGTGTAAAAGCCGGATTAAATATTTTACTAACAGAATATAGTAATTTATACTCTCAAGATTTCTTTTTACCAACTGGTGATTTACGAGACGAATGGTCATCAGCAAAAAGAGCAGAAATTATTTTAGTTACTAAATGTCCGCCAGATTTAACGGAGGAAAAAAAGCAAAAAATAATTAGAAGTTTACAGCCAGAAGCCAATCAAAAATTATTTTTCACTTGCATAGAATACGGAACGCCTTACCATATTTTAGACAATACCGACGAATGGATATTAACACCCAGAGACGAAGCCTTATTGGTTTGTGGAATTGCTAATCCTAAGCCGTTAAAAGATTATTTGCTTAGCCAAGTGCACACTTATTATCAACAAGACTATTCCGATCACCATATTTTTTCTATTGATGATTTAACAGAAATAAAAATGCTGTTTAATGAAATCAATTCCAAAGACAAATTAATTTTAACCACCGAAAAAGATGCCGTTCGATTGAGTAAGTTCAGCGAAGAACTAACCAATTTACCCATCTATGTTTTACCAATCCAACACCGTTTTTTATTTGATGAAGGTCAAATATTTAATCAACAGGTTTTGTCATTTATAGAACATTTTAGTTTTAATCCTACCAAGTTATGAGTAAGTCCAAATCGAAGCAAAAACAAAAGCAAAAATCAACCCCTGCATTAACTTTAAAGGGTAGGTTAGAAGTAACCCGATCTGGAATGGGTTATGTAATTGTAGATGCTGAAAAAGAAGATGTATTGGTGCGTCCAGGAGATTTTGATACTGCACTAAATGGCGATTCTGTTCGTGTGAAAGTTACTAGAGAAAACATGCGCACCGGAAAAAAAGAAGGTAGAATTATTGAAGTTATTACACGAAAACAAACAGAGTTTATTGGTCATTTACAATTATCAACCAATCATGCATTTTTTGTACCGGATACCGATAAACCAATGCCAGACTTATTCATACCCTTGATTTCAATCATGGGAGCTAAACACAAAGACAGGGTAGTTGCAAGATTGGTGAAATGGGAAAAAACAGATAAAAAGCCAGTAGGAGAAATTATAAAAGTATTACTACCAGAAGATGATAATGATGCCGCAATGCAAGAACTCTTGGCGCAGGCAGGATTTCCTTTATCGTTTTCATCAGATGTAAAAGAAGCTGCTGACAAATTACCTGTAATACTTGATATTACAGAAATAGCAAAACGTAGGGATTGTAGAGATATACTCACTTTTACCATTGACCCTGCTGACGCAAAAGATTTTGATGATGCAATTTCAATTAGAACATTAAGTAAAGGCATGTTTGAAATTGGCGTTCATATAGCAGATGTTAGTTATTACGTAACCCCAGATTCAGACCTTGATGCTGAAGCTTATAAACGTGCCACATCTGTGTATTTGCCAGATCGCGTGAATCCAATGTTACCAGAAAAAATATCCAACGAACTATGTTCATTACGTCCTAACGAAGACAAATTTACTTTTTCTGCAATTTTTCAAATGACTGATAAAGGTGAAATTAAACAATATTGGTTGGGCAAAACAGTGATCCATTCAGATTTTAGATTTGCTTACGAAGATGTGCAAGAAATAATAGAAACATCCCAAGGTAATTGCAAAGAAGAAATTTTATTACTCAATACAATTGCGCAAGGATTTAGAAAAAATCGATTTGCAAAAGGAGCCATTAATTTTTCGTCGCAAGAAGTGCGATTTAAATTAGATGAAAAAGGTGTTCCAATTGGCATAATAATAAAGGAAAGCAAAGAAGCCCATCAATTAATTGAAGAGTTCATGCTACTAGCTAATAAAACAGTTGCAGAAAATGTAGCCAAACAACATATTAATAAAAAGCCCATTCCTTTTCCATATAGGGTGCACGACCAGCCAGACCAAGAAAAATTAAAACCATTTATCAGCTTTGCTAAAAAGTATGGACATGGTTTTGATATTTCAAGTGCAGAAAAAATTTCAGCAAGTTTTAATAAAATGTTAGAAGATGCTAAAGGCAAACCTGAGCAACATGTATTAGAACAATTGGGTATTCGAACAATGGCAAAAGCGGTATATACTGCCGAAAATATTGGGCACTATGGATTAGCGTTTGAACATTATTGTCATTTCACTTCTCCTATTCGACGCTACCCCGATATATTGGTGCATAGAATTTTAGAATCAGTTTTAACAGGTAAGCCGATTATTGATAAAAAAATGGAGGAGAAATGTAAGCAATCTAGTGAGCGAGAAAGGGCTGCAATGGAATGCGAACGTGCCAGCAACAAATACAAACAAGTAGAATACTTAAAAACTTATATTGGCGATAGTTTTGAAGCTGTTATTTCTGGCGTATCTAGTTTTGGATTTTGGGCTGAAACTGTTTTACATAAATGCGAAGGTTTAGTTAGTGTAATTGGATTGTCGGATTATGATGATTTTAGACATATTGAGAGCGATTATAGTTTGGTTGGCAGAAGGAGTGGACGTACTTTTAGAATTGGCGACAAAGTGCTAATTAAAGTAATTGCTGCAAACCTCGAAAAACGCCAATTAGATTATGAATGGGTAATAAATGCTGGAAAAGATAATGATGCAGAAGATGCACCAAAACCAAAGAAAAATAATTCCAATAAAAAGCACAAGGGCCCTAAATAATGCCCATCTGCTTCATTAAAAAAGAAGCGTTTTTATTTTGAGCAACTCCTTTTCGAATGGTATAATCGAAGAGGAGTTTTTCATTTACAATACTACTCTCAAAACAATAATTTGTAATTTGTTGTGGATATTCTGTTTCCAATTCGCTCAACTTCAAATCATGTGTAGCAAAAAGGGTAATAGAATTGAATTGAATAAGTTCTTTTACAAATTGCTCAGAGCCATAATATTTATCGTCTGAATTAGTCCCTCGTAATATTTCGTCTATTAAAACCAATGAAGCGCTACCTTCCTTAACGCCTTTTTTTAAAGCCTGTAATTTTTTCAACTCCGCCATAAAGTACGAAGTGTTTTCTTGCAATGAATCACTAATACGAATAGAAGTGAAAATATTCATTGGTAAAAAAGAAAAACTACTTGCACAAACAGGCATTCCATTTTGAGCCATCACTATATTTACCCCAAGTGTTCTTAAAAATGTGGTTTTGCCACTCATATTAGATCCTGTTATTAATAATAGTTTTTCTGGTTGTTTAATATCAATATCGTTACAAATCCTGTTTTGTTTTTGTATCAGTGGATGCGCTAATCCAGTTGCTTGAATGGCAAGTTCCTTATCTAATATTGTAGGATAAATATTTTCTGAATGCTGATAAGCATAAATAGCCAAGGAATTATAGCGTTCAATAGCAGCAACCGTATCCATCCATTTTTGTAAATCATACTGGTATTTAATTTTCCATTCTTCTAAAGCCCACATATTCTGTATATCATATAAAAAATAGGGGTTAAAAAAAGTCATGATTAAAATATTCAAACGCTGGTCAATTCGATTAGATATTTTTGACAATGCAAGTATTGCGGTAAATGCTTGATTGGCATTTTCTTTATATCTATTTAACACAGTAGAATCTGCAGTTTGTATGGTACTAAACAATTTTAAAATTTCTGTGTACTGTTTAAGTATTGCTTCTTTATTACTTAATAAGCCAAAATTTTCTTGTAAATATTTAAAATAATAACCGATTTGCGCAATACCAAGTAAAAAACTAATTCCAAAAAAAGAAATATTTCCAGTTGTTAAAGCATAGCATATTAAACCAATATTCATAATAGGAAAAGCATATCGAACAAACTTAATCCAAGCACTTTTGTGTAATTGATTAGCACTATTTAACCATATAAAAATAGCATCTAAGGAAGCATAGTCTGTTTTATGTAAAAGAGAAGTAGTAATAATAGATTCAACTAATGGAATCTGTTTTGATAATGCTTGAATGGCTATTTGCTCTTGAATAATTTCAGCCTTATTTAGTGAGGGATATTGTAATTTATTGGCCAATTCATGTAAACCATAATGCGTAGATGAACGATTAATTAAATGATATAAACCGCCTTGTTGAAAGATATCTAAATCATCCCAAAAACTTTCGCCTGATGCAAATTCACTGCCATTATTAAACATATTCAACTTGCCATTTAAACAATCCATTTCGTTTTGATAAACTATTGATAATTGTATTAAATATTTTTCCTTGTTTTTCAATTGTATAAACCAACTGATTAAGGCTAAAAATCCAATAATTGAACCCAACAATGTGAATAGCCATATCAATTGAAAATGCAATAAAAGTTGATACATACTAAAGCCCAATATTAAAAAAGCGCTCATTCTACTAATTGAAACATATAAAAGTTTGTTTTTAATTAAATGGATAGTATTGGAATTAGTAGTGATTTTTTGTTGATATAATCCTTGTAAGTCATTCATTTTAAATATGTTCTTGTCGAGGGTCCG
>JAPLEL010000182.1:0-960 GCA_026391415.1 Bacteroidota bacterium | reverse complement strand
GTTTATTGTCTTTAAAATAATGGGTTTGTAATATCCCATTATCTATTCTATAAAAGTATTCAATCAAACACTATTTTTTAAAACTATTTATCTCTAGTTTTTTAAGACAAAAACAATCAAAATAATGCCCTAATAAATACAAATTTGATCAAATAAATAATGTGGATAAAACAGGTCAAAAAACAAGTATTAGCATCGGTTTTGCTCCTTATTTAACCTATCTTTGCTTACCTTGAAAACGGCATTTATCACTGCCATAAAATCGAACAAACTTTAAGTACTAATCAGATACATGGAAGAGAACCAATTACCAGAGCAAACAAGCGATAATGACCGTGTCATTCGCGTAAATATTGAAGAACAGATGAAAACTGCTTATATCGATTATTCGATGTCGGTAATTGTTGGTCGTGCGCTACCCGATGTAAGGGATGGATTTAAGCCTGTTCACCGTAGGGTTTTGTATGCTATGACAGAATTGGGCAACTATAGCAATAAGCCATATAAAAAATCTGCCCGTATTGTAGGGGAAGTAATGGGTAAATTTCACCCACATGGAGATGCTTCTATCTACGATACCTTGGTACGTATGGCGCAAAATTGGACAATGCGTTATATAATGGTTGATAGCCAGGGTAACTTTGGTAACCAAGATGGAGATCCACCTGCAGCAATGCGTTATACAGAAGCACGTTTGCATAAAATTGCAGAAGCAATGTTGGATGATATTGAAAAAGACACGGTTGATTTTCAATTAAACTTCGATGATTCATTAAAAGAACCAACGGTACTTCCAACCCGTATCCCACAATTATTAGTAAATGGTTCTTCTGGAATTGCAGTAGGTATGGCTACCAATATGCTTCCTCATAATTTGAGTGAAGTCATTGACGGTTGTATTGCTTATATCGAAAACCATGAAATTACTTGCGAAGAATTAATTCAATATGTAAAAGCACC
>JAPLEL010000306.1 GCA_026391415.1 Bacteroidota bacterium | reverse complement strand
GATAATAAGGGCAATATTGTTCAAAAAACAGGCAATGTCCTATTAATTAGATAGTATGAAATTTTGGAATAAATATTTTTTAGTTTTGTTTAGCCTTTTGCTTTGCTCTAGTGCTGTTTTTGCGCAGGACCCAAATTTTTCTCAGTTTATTGCTTCTCCTATGTCTATCAATCCTGCACTAACAAGTGACGGCGAATCTGCCTGGAGAGCAATGTCGAATATTAGAACGCAGTGGGTAGGAATTGGCTCATCTTATATTACTCAAAGTTTATCTATTGATGGTAAGTTGAAGAAATTCGACGACGAAAATTATTTAGGAATTGGGGGTATGATTATTGCCGAAAAAGCAATGGATGGTATTTACAAGAGCACTTATTTTAATTTAAATACTTCTTATCATTTAACCTTAGATAATAGAGGAAATGGATTGGCAGTTGGCCTAGGCTATATTAATAATAATACTCGTATTGATTTTTCTCAATTAAGTTTCGACCAACAACTATCAAGTATTGGTTTTGATAGGGCATTGCCTTCGGGTGAGCCATCTTTATCTAATGCAACTTCTTTTTCTTCTGCCTGTGCAGGAATTATGTATACTTATGATGCAGAAAATTCATTTTTTAATTTAGGCGTTTCAGGCTATCGATTTGTAAAATCAAATAGAAGTATTCTAGATGATAAAACGCAATACATTAGTCCTAGATATGATATCCATGGCGATTTTGGTACTGCTTTAAATGATCATGTAAATTTAAATTTTAGCGCAGTTCATATGATTCAAAATGGCACAAGCAATACTGCTATTGGATCTAGTTTGGGCTTAGTACATAATTCAAATTATGTTAATTCAGAACAATTAAGAATGATAAATGTTGGACTCTTTTATAAATTAGGAGACGCCATCATTCCTTATGTAGGCTATTCTTATAATGATTTTCAATTTGGATTTTCGTATGATGTAAATGTATCGTCTGTAAAAAGTGGATCGGTTACTGCTAAATCTTTTGAATTGTCTTTTATGTATAGAAGGTTTTATTCTAACAATAGTTTAAAGCCAGGAAGGTATCATTCTCCATTCTAATTTTTTTCAATAATTAGGGTTTAATTACCTGTTGTAAGAATAAAAACAATATCAAGTAAGTAAATGGATTACTTATAAAATCATTGAAAGAAAATTTTTAAAGTCTTCAATTCTTTTAGAAAACTCAGCCATTGTATTGGCTTTTGTGAGATAAAGATTAACACCTAAGCTTTCACAAACAATTTTATCGGCTTCTAAAAAGGAAGAAGTATAAATGATTACTGGAATTTTTTTATATTTCTCCTCTTTTTTAATATTGCGAAGAACTTCAGTGCCACTTGCTTTTGGTAAGTTAATATCCAACAAAATTAAATTTGGGGTAACTGCATCAGTGTATTTTCCTTTTTTAAAAACATAATCAATCGCTTCAACCCCATCTCTAGCAACACTTAGTGAATGATTGATTCCAATTTGAACCAATAAATCGGTGGTTAGCAAAATATCGGCGTCGTTGTCTTCAACTAAAAGTATATGGAATGCACTCATTAAATAATTTTTATTAGTATCAATTTGAATAATAAGATTGAGTAATTTGTATGCAATTTATTGGGCATCAAAAAACACCTATTAAAGGTGTAAGTTAATGTTTTGGATGCGATAATCATATATATTATTTATTACATTCAATTATTCAAGGATAAATATTTTTATGGGTTTACTAACAACTATAAAAACCTCCATTCATCAAATTCCTGCACCCATTAAAACCTTTTTAAATCGGGCAATAGCTATTTTTATTATTTGGGAGATTGTATATCTATCCATTTTAATGCCTAATAGATTCATTGATAGGCCTTTATCGATGTTTACGGGTAATGCTACTGCTGGTTTTTTTGGATGGATAAAAGGAACAGATCAGGCCTATTGCAAAGTGGTTGCTACTATTGATTATGTAGCAGGCTTAAGCATATCTTACGAAAAAGCCACGATTTTTTTTGGGCCAAAGCGTTTAATTGGCATTGCAGATGCTTGTAATGGCTTGAGTTTGTTGGTGCTTTTTGTAGGGTTTATTATTGCTTATCCTGGCAAAATTTATTTTAAGGCAATCTATTCTTTTATAGGAATTATTTTAATTATACTGCTAAATATTAGCAGGTGTACAGCCTTAGCCTTGCTCCACAACGCTTATCCACAGTTAACCGAATTTGCACACCATTACGTATTTAAAATAATAGTGTATGGCTTAGTTTTTTATTTATGGATTCAGTTTGTAAAAATCAATCAAAAACTAAACAATGTACATGCCTAGAAAATTTTGGGTAGGCTTAAGCATCATACTTATAATATATACTGCCTATTATTTATTTTTTTGGGAAACCAATATTGCAAAGGATATCCCTAGAAAAATAACACGTGTTATAAAATTTACAGTACTAATAACAGTCTATTTAATTGGGGTTAAACAGCTTACATTAGATCGAATTATTTGGATGAAAGTAGTTTGGCATATCATACATCTAACAGGTATATTTATTTTATTGTCTCTGGGTATTTTCGACTTAATAGTTAGGCCCCTTCCTTTTATTGTTAAAGAGGTAATGGCTTCTATCAACGAGTTTTTAATAGGCCCAACATTATTTGTGGGGATGGGTATTTTACAAAAGTTCTTATTAAAAGATGAAAACACTTAACAACTCGTAAATTATTTTAATTTTTCAGATTATCTAGCCTGAATAGTTCAGGCATCTACTACTTTTATTTGGCATGAATATAATAGTTGCAACTGATAAAAGAGTTTTTGTGAATTTTAAAGATGATTTTTCCTAGTCTGAATTAGCATCAAAAATTGTACTTCCTGAACGATTAATTAGTAACGAATATTTTTTATTATTTTATTTTTGTAAGTCCTTCTAAACAAGAAGCATCATCAGGTCTATTCAATAATGCTTTATTAAATAAAGTTTTCGCTTCGGAGTTTCGGCTGTCTAACGTCAGCATAAAGTGGACTAAAAAAGGTCTAAATTAGTAGAGAGTTTCCATCATTAACAATTAAACCAAAAATGACATGGAACAGAAACAAAAACAATCTACAGAGAACT
>JAPLEL010000269.1 GCA_026391415.1 Bacteroidota bacterium | reverse complement strand
TAAAAATCATGTTGTGAAAGCAAAACAATTAATCCTGCTTATCCTTTGTATCATTTTTGCCGATCAGGCACTAAAATTATATATCAAACTGAATTATTATATTGGCGAAGAGCATTTGGTATTAGGCCAACAATGGGCTCGCTTGCATTTTGTAGAAAATGAGGGGATGGCTTGGGGTTGGAAATTTGGCGGTGGATTTGGCAAAATAGCATTAACCTTATTTAGACTAGGGGCTGTTATTTGGGGAAGTTTTTTATTAAGCGATTTTATCCAAAAAAAATTACACAAAGGGTTTATTATTTGTGCTGCTATGATTTATGCTGGAGCGCTAGGTAATTTAATAGACAGTTTGTTCTATGGAATTATTTTTGATCAAAGCAATCCTTATGCGCAAAATATAGCACATTTGTTTCCATCAGGGGGAGGCTATGCTAGTTTCTTACACGGCAAAGTGGTTGACATGCTTTATTTTCCTATCATTACTAATGCGCATTTTCCAGCATGGCTACCTGTATGGGGAGGAGAAGATTTTGAATTCTTTAGACCCGTTTTTAACATAGCTGATGCTTCTATTTCTACGGGCGTAATGATTATACTTTTGTTTCAAAATAAATTCCTTGCAAAAGAAACATCTGCCAAGCATAATACAATAGAAACAAATTCTGTAGTAGATGATAATACACAAATTTCTTAGTAGCGATTTTAGAAAGATGCTTTAATTAATCTTCCAATTAGTTGCAGGTATTTTTTGTACACTGCCATCAGGTAAATTGATATTCTGGTCTATCATACCTAGGCCTTTTGCATAAGCAACGGTTCCGTTTAGTATTAAGCTGAAACCAATAGTTCCATCTTCTTGAAAATAGATTTCTCTTTTAACAGTAATTGTATTGGGTACTGTTTTTCCAGCAATGATATAATTTTGTCCTTTAGTTAAAATAGTAAACTTGATTTTTGCCTTTCCCAACTTACTAGGCATGCCTAAAAATTGTCCGAATTTAACGGCGCACAATGGGCTTTCCCAAACACCGCCAACTAATAGATTTTCATTTAAATAAGGGTACTCAAAAAAATTATTTACTTCATCAAAAATGCCAGTAAAGTCAAAATCAGGCGTGCCGTATTCATAATAAATACCCCTGTCTTTAGCAAAATAGAAAGTATCGAGTAATGAAGTACCATATTGGTAATAGGCTTTGCCTTTATATACAATAGCATCAGGCGCAACAGTTACTTTAAAATTACTTAAAGTTACTCCACCGCTATTAATACCAGGTAGGTATTGGAATTCCCAAAAAGAACCAGTGGATGTTGGTAAATAGTCTTCAGTTAAGACTTTAGAAATGGTAAAGGCACAGTGTTCAAGATTAAATCTAACAATATGGGTGGTACTAATAGGTAAAATGGGTTTTCCATATCCCTTTAGTTTTATCACAACCCCACCAGTTAATAAAGCATAACCAGAATCAATAAACCACATTCCATTTACTGTATCTGTGCTAATAAGATATTTACCAGTACTAGTAAAATTCACGTTTACTAATACATAGTTCATGCTAGTTAAAGCCGTATCTAAACGGTAATCCCCAATAATAGTAGCAGACTTGCATTCTCCCAAAGAATCAGTTAATGTTCCTTGTGCGTAGCTATGTGCGTTCATATTTTCAATACTATACTCTTTTTGACATCCATTAAAAATTAATAAGATAGACGAAAAGACAAGTACACGAAGGAAATTTGTGCTCATAAAATTGTTTAGCTATAAGGGGTTATACGAATATCAGATAAATTTTATCTTAAAAACGCAGCCTGATTAGATAATGCTACATTTTTATGAAAATATTTTATATTTTTTAGGCAAGAGGCGTAAATGATTCGCTAGAATTTGCTTCTGAAGGTCAATTTGCAAAAAAATAAACTAGGCTTTTGAGAAAAAATTGAGAAAACTTCTTTTTTCAATCTGCAGGCTATTCGATTAAATACAATACGATTAAGGTTGGTTTTATAAAATAACCTTGTCATTTATTTGTCATTTATTAAAAGTACAAATTGTATGACAGTTTCATGGCAATACAACGAGTATTATGATGAAATTTTGCAGCAGAAATTAATTGTGTGAGAAAGAAGAATCTTTTATTTTTTATTTTGGTTTTAAACATTACTGCTCCAATTTTTGCACAACAAAAATTCTTTAATGACACTTTGTTGGGTAGTAGTGACCCAATTGTGGTTACTGCAAATAGGTCTGAAAGAAAATTAAGTAATACAGCAGTTCCAACTATTTTAATTTCAAAAAATACCATTAATAAAACAGGCTCACTTAGGGTTCAAGATATTTTACAAGAATATACAGGAGTTACTGTGGTAAACAGCACATTAGGCACTTCATTAAATGGTTATCCAAATCCTTTTGGGCAAGGTGTTCAAATGCTTGGATTAGATCCTGCATACACCGCCATTTTATTAGACGGCGAACCGCTTGTAGGTAGAAATGCAGGTATTTTAAAATTAGGCAGAATAGCTACAGGAAATATTAAACAAATTGAAATAGTTAAGGGCCCATCTTCAAGTTTGTATGGGAGCGAAGCAATGGCCGGAGTGATAAATATTTTAACCGAAACGCCTGTATCAGAAAAACTAAGCTTACAACTACATCATGCTAGTAATAATACTTGGGGTAGCACTATTTCGTACACTAATAAATACCATAAAACAGGCATACAATTTTTCTTAAACAGATTATCTTCTAATGGCTATGATTTAAATCCATTATTATATGGAAAAACGGCAGATTCTTTTAAAGATTGGAATGGTCAATTAAAAATTATCCAAGAGATTTCTAATAATATGCAGTTATTGGTTTCATTGCGTAATCACGATTCGCACCAAGATAATAATTATCAAATTTTATATCAGAATGCACCTGCTATTGCAAAGGGTTTTACTACTGAAGCCGAACGCTCGGCTTATACACAATTGAAGTGGATAATAGCACCAAATACACGCATCTATTTCAGAACTTTTTTTGATCAATATACCAACCATTCATTTGTTAATTTAGAAAATACTAATATTCGTTTCGACGAAACAAGTTTTAACCAGTCTGTTGTAAAACCAGAAATTCAATTAGAAAAAACAGTACCAGAAAAATCGGTGTATGTAGCAGGTATTGGTGCAAATTTAGAAATGATTAATGCGTCTCGCTATGCAGGCAAACAACAGTTAGCAACTCTTTACATTTTCACACAAAAAGAATGGTATTTATTGCAAAAAAAATTAACCCTTATTGCTGGAGCAAGGTTAGACAAAAGAACAGATTTTAATATACACCTAAGCCCTAGAATAGCTGTTGCATATAAGCCTAACAGTAGTTGGAAATTTACGGCATCGGCTGGTTGGGGTTTCAAAGCGCCAGATTTCAGGCATATGTATTTGAATTTTTACAATGCACAAATTGGGTATTCATTGTTAGGCAATAATAGTTTAGGTGCTGAATTGCAATCCTTACAAAAACAAGGTTTGTTACAAACTGGAGCTGTTATTACTAATTATAGAACAACTATCCCTTTACTTCCCGAAAGTTCTTTTGGATGGCATGTTGGTGCTAGCTATCATACAAAAAAAATAACGGCACAATGGGGAGTGTTTCGAAATGATATTAAGAACCTTATTGATGTATATGCACTACCTTTTAATCGTTCGAACGGATTGCCTATTTATAGCTATAAAAATATTGGCTCGGTGTACACTGAAGGAATTGAAATGGATGCCAAATATCAAATTAATCAACACTGGTCTTTATCTGGAGGCTATCAATTTTTATTAGCCAAAGACAAACAAGTATTGGCGCAAATTAGTAATGGTCAATTATACAAAAGAGATCCTATCACTTATCAAACAACTTTAGTAAGTACACAAACTTATTTTGGTTTAGCCAATCGCTCAATGCATAGCGCCAACGGAAAATTTTTGTACGAAAATCTAACGACTGGATTTGATGCCTATTTCAGGGCTATCTATCGCGGAAAATTTGGTTTCATGGATGTAAATGGCAACAATATTATAGACGACAATCGCGAAATGACACCAGGTTATTGGTTATTAAATTTGGCTAGTTCAAAAGCAATAAGCAAAGCTTTTCGTTTACAAATTGGTGTTGAAGATATTTTGAATTACACCAATGTATTGCAACTGCCCAATATTGCGGGTAGAACTTTTTTTATCAATATCAATTATTCTTTACAACACAATTCCACAAATTAAAAACTATAACACATGAAAATCCAATTAACAATTTTTGTAGCAGCCGGCTTATTCTTTTCTGCTTGCAACAAAACCGATGTTGCACCTGTAGTTGTTCCAATTGTTACAAGTACACAGTCATTGACGGTTAATTTTAGTAGTACCAAATCTTTTATTTTTTTTAGTTTTAAAGACAGTGCAGTTGTGGCTAATACAGACTCTGCTACAACCAAATGGGATATTGGTTTGAGGTACACCACTTTTATATTAAATGGCAATGCAAGTGGCCCTGGAAATGCAGGAGTTAGTATGCAAGATGGTATATTTAGCAGTTTAAATACTGCGCCTGCCACTGGTTATGCAGTTGATACCTCCCGTTCTAATTTAGCTATTAAAGACGGATCATGGTATGATTACAATACAACTACCCATGCATTTATACCCAAAGCAGGAAAAGTGTTCTTTTTTAGAACTGCCGATGGAGCACACTATGTAAAAATGCAATTATTAAGTGTTGACTATCTGCCTTTTGTAGGTCAAGTGCCGCTTAGCTTAGTATATAAATTCCAATATTCTTACCAACCAAACGGCACTAAAAACTTCTAATCACCCGATGTTTTTATAATCCAAGAAAACCCCAGCCATAAACTGGGGTTTTTTGTTTGCAGTTTCGTACCTTCGCCCACCTTAAAAACAGATTGGTAAAGTGTTTTATGCGTATGAAGTATCCCGAATTTTCAGGTTTAAACCTGCCCAAGATAGAGCAAGAAATACTGGCTAAATGGCACGAAAGCCAAGCTTTTGAAAAAAGTATTTCCTTGCGCGAAGGGAAAAAGTCCTTTGTTTTCTATGAAGGACCTCCCAGTGCCAATGGTATGCCGGGTATTCACCATGTTATTTCTAGAACCTTAAAAGACATGGTTTGCAGGTATAAAACCATGCAAGGATTTCAGGTAAAACGCAAAGGCGGATGGGATACACACGGACTCCCAGTAGAATTAGGGGTTGAAAAAGAATTAGGAATCACCAAAGAGGATATAGGCAAAAAAATTACGGTAGAAGAATACAACAAAAAATGTAGAGAAGCGGTATTGCGTTACAAAGACAAATGGGATGATTTAACAACCAAAATGGGTTATTGGGTTGATTTAGATAACCCTTATGTAACTTTTGAGAACGATTATATAGAAACGCTTTGGTGGATTTTAAGCGAATTGTACAAAAAAGGATTGTTGTATCAAAGCGTAAGTATTCAGCCCTATTCTCCAGCGGCAGGAACCGGATTAAGTTCTCACGAATTAAATCAACCAGGAACTTATAAGGATGTAAAAGATACGAGTGCGGTTGCTATGTTTCAAGCAATAAAAGACGCAAAAACTGCTTTTTTATTCGATTTATCAGCCAACGAACCTGTTTATTTCATGGCATGGACAACAACGCCATGGACCCTTCCGTCAAATTTAGGATTAACAGTTGGTGAGCAGATTGAATATGTATTGGTAAAAACCTTTAATCCTTATACAGCTTTACCTGTAAACATTGTGTTAGCGAAAGCGCTATTGGGTAAATTCTTTAAGCCAGAAGGAGAAAATGGAGATTTTACTAATTTTCAAGCAGATACCAAATTATTGCCATGGCAAATACTTGGTTCATTCATAGGCAAACAAATTGACGGCGCACATTACGAACAATTATTACCATACGAAGCCAATTCTCCAGAACAAATTGAATTACTGTCTCCTGGTGCTAACCCTTTTCAAATTATCACTGGCGATTTTGTCACTACAGAAGATGGAACGGGTATTGTGCATACTTCTCCTGCATTTGGTGCAGACGATTATAGAGTGGGAAAGAAAAATAATATTGGTATTCTAACCATGGTGGATAGACAAGGAAAATTTGTTGAAGGCCTAGGAGAATTTAGTAACCGCTATGTAAAAAATTACAAAGACGATCCAAACTATATTGATGTTAACGTAGATATCTGCGTTAAACTCAAAAAAGAAAATCGAGCATTTAAGGTTGAAAAATACGAACACAGTTATCCGCATTGTTGGAGAACCGACAAACCTATTTTATACTATCCATTAGATGCTTGGTTTATTAAAACAACTGCAGTAAAAGAGCGAATGGTGGAACTTAATAAAACCATCAACTGGAAACCTAAATCTACTGGAGAAGGAAGATTTGGTAACTGGCTCGAAAATATGGTTGACTGGAACCTTAGCCGCAGTAGGTATTGGGGAACGCCATTGCCAATATGGAGAACAGAAGATGGCGCAGAACAAGTTTGCATAGGTTCTATTGAAGAATTGAATAATGGTATTAGAAAAGCCAACCAAGTATTGGGTGGAGATGTAAACAAAAACTATTTACACGAAGGAATATTAGACCTTCATAAACCCT
>JAPLEL010000072.1 GCA_026391415.1 Bacteroidota bacterium | reverse complement strand
TCATCAAAAAAGAGTCCCTAAAAAGACGTAGAAAATTATTTTTAAAAGAAAAAACACTATTTTTAAACAACGAAACGCTCTACAACCAAAAGTCTACATTGGTTTGACGACGGACAATCAAAATAATAAAAACAATATTCCACCATTTGCCGAATCGCTTCTGTGGCAATGCCTTGATTCCAGTAAGGTTCAGCTAACCAATAACTTAATTCTGCCGACTTTGCATACACATCGGAATTTAAAATCAAACCAATTCCCCCAATGGCGGCTCCGTCTAAATCTATAGTTAGATTTACAATTGGGCTGGCTTCTTTCATTTTTGCTAACCAATTAATTCCATCTTCTTCTGAATAAGGACTAGGGAAATAATTGCGCAAATTATTCCACACATTTATGTTGTTAGCATACAAAACCAAATTACTTAAATCATTTTCATTCCATTGCCGTATCGTTACTGCCATAAGTTTCCACTATTAAAAATATAAGATGGTTGATTTTTATATTTTGTTGCCTCTATTTTAAAAGTAGACATTAAGAATTACACAAAGTTTAGTGTCATTCTATTTTATTTTTTTGGTGTTTCATCTGTAAAATTCAGCGGAAGCCATACTTGCATTTGATTACTGCCTCTATTACACCAAGTATAGTATGGAATTGCTATTACTTCTTTAACAATTCTTTCTGAAATTTTTCCATCTGCACTTGTTTGAATGGTTGGTAATTGTGCACTCAATGCCACTACTTTTTCGTCGAGTACTGCAAATGATTTTTCTTGAAATATAGCAGTTTCTGGAATGGCTATATTCATTGCTTTACCATTATTGTCGGCACCTTCTACACAATAAACAATTGGTCCGCGTTCTATTGCTACTCGGCCTTGGTTGGTTTTAATAGCATCTTTTGATACAACCCTTTTAATTTCCATGGGTAATTGATAGGTCACCACATCTCCTTTTTTCCAAATGCGTTGAATAATATAGTAGCCATTTTTTTCTGTAGTAATTACAGGCTTTCCATTCACCAATAATTTTGGTTGCAAAATAGTGGCACTAGCAAATTTGTATAAATCTCCTGGTACCACATCATTACTTACCCAGCCTGGTTTGCGAATATGTAGCGCAAAATTTTGTGCTGCAACTGTTGATACTGTTATTTGTATGGCGCCATCCAACGGATAATTGGTTTGCATATTCACACGAACATTTTGCTTTTTTAATTGAATAGTGGTTTCGCTTCCTACAAATAAATTAATATAAATTCCTTTAGCGTCTTTGGCATAAATATAATCGCCTAATGAGGCAATTAATCGGGCAATATTAGATGGGCAACAAGCTGTTCCAAACCATTCTTTGCGCGAATTTTTTCCGGATGATGCTAGTGGGTTGCCATAAAAAAAACGATCTCCCGACAAACTCAATCCATCTAATGCACCATTGTATAAACTACGCTCTAACACATCCATATATTTTGCTTCTCCTGTTAATGCATTCATGCGCTGGTTCCAAAATACCATACCAACTGATGCACAGGTTTCGCAATAAGCTTTATCATTTGGCAAATCATAATCAATAGAAAATCCTTCGTTCCCACCAGACGATCCTATACCACCTGTTAAATACATATTTCTATAAACAACATCTTGCCAAACCCTTACCATTGCTGCTAAGTAGCCAGTATCGCCTGTTTGAGCAGCAACGTCTGCAGCGCCGGTGTACATATACATTGCACGCACCGCATGCCCTGTAATTTCTTTCTGCAATTTTACAGGAACAAGGTCTTGCGCATAAGCGGTATCCTTCCATTCCGACCAAGTATAGCCTTTTGCATTTTGGTGTCCTCTTTCCAATAATAACCAGTCTGCTAAATGCAAATATTTTTTATCCTGTGTTGTTTTAAACAATTTTACAAGTGCCAATTCTAATTCTTGGTGGCCTGTTACCCAGTGTCTTTTATTCGGTCCAAATAAAGCATCGAAATGATTGGCCCAACGAATACATACATCTAAAAACTTTCTTTTACCAGTGGCATTAAAATAAGCTACAGCTGCTTCAATCATATGGCCTGCATTGTAGTCTTCGTGCATGCTCATATCGGTATACCTAGTTTTAATATCGCCAAGGGTATAAAAAGTATTTAAATAGCCATCGGGTTGTTGGGCTGCTGCAATTATTTCAATCCATTCGTCGGCTTTTCTTTCCATGGTTGCATCTGGATTATTTTTTAAAGAATAAGCCATTGCTTCTAGTGCTTTAAAAACATCACTATCATCATAAAAAACACCTTCGTGTTTTTCGCCTTTATTTCGGGCTACTTTTTGAAAATTTCTAATTCTTGGAGTAGCAGTTTCTGTTTGATAAATACAAGCTCCCAAAGTTTTTGTGGCTACTAATTGCAACTTTGGTTTCCAAAAATGATCGGTAATGGTTACTTGCGAAAAACTAATCGGCTCTATTTTTACCAAATTATTTTGCGAAAAACAGAGGTTTGACATAAAAAGACTGCTTATAAGCAAGCTGCTGAATTTTTGCATGGAAAGTTGAATTATTAGGTGATTTTACTAACTAAATATAATTAATTCAGGTATTATCTGCGATTTATCATTTTTTTTAAAAGGGTATTCAAATCGCAGGTAAATTGCATGGGTAGATTTAATCCATCAGTTAAACCCTGTTTATGAATAAGTATCAAGCCCTTTGCTTAAGCATCCTTTTATTTGCAGTGCAGTTAGTTCAAGCACAAAGCAAACCAGAGTGGAACAATGTATTTTCTAGCATCAACCAAGAAGTGTTAACAAATTCTAAGGCTTATGCAAGTTTAAAAGAAGCCAGTGAAACCATTGGCCATCGTTTAACTGGCTCTGTCAACGGTGCAAAAGCAGAGGCGTATGCCTATCAATTACTTAAAGCAGCAGGCTTTAAAAATCTTAGATACCAACCATTTGAAGTAGAAAGTTGGAGCCGTGGAAATTTAAGTGTAGCCATTGGCAGCGATACGAATCATTTACTGCCTATCAAATCTGTGTCTTTGGCACATTCGCCTGTACAGTCAAACATTTCAAATGAAGTTGTGGATATGGGGAATGGACTAGAAGAAGATTACCTAGCAAATCCAGGAAAAGTCAAGGGTAAAATTGCCTTAGTATATTTAGGTGTTGTTGCCGAATCAAAACCTGGAACTGGAACCCTACACCGTTCCGAAAAAGCAGCAATCGCCACCAAATACGGCGCCATTGGATTTATATTAATTAATACGGCAGAAGGTGGTATTCTTCTAACAGGAACTGCATCTGTTACAGGAAAATTAATTCCTATTCCTGCCATTTGTATTAGTAAAGAGCAAGGCATTAAATTTCGCGAAGACTTGAAAACGGGTAAATTATTTGCGCATATTAAAATGAATAATTTTTCGGGAATGATTAAGTCGCGTAATGTGGTGGCAACCATTCCTGGAAAAACCTTACCAAACGAAAAGATTGTAGTTGGCGGGCATTTAGATAGTTGGGATTTAGCAACTGGTGCCATTGATAATGGGATTGGTTCGTTTGCAGTATTGGATATGGCTAGGACCTATGCAGCACTTAAGTTGCAGCCTGCAAGAACAGTTGAGTTTGTACTATTTATGGGCGAAGAAGAAGGATTGTTAGGATCCAAAGCCTATGTAAAAGCTGCCATTAAAGATAAGTCGATAGAACAATTGCGTTATATGTTAAACTACGATATGACCAATGACCCTAAAGGATATTCTACAACCGACGAAGGGAGTAAGGCTTTATTTCAATCCATTGGAGCAATAGCACATTCATTAGATTCGAATTTTACAAACCGAGGTGCTGCTGGTGGTAAATTGCCTAATAATTCAGGTCCTTGTTACCATGCTGATTGCGATGTATTTAGTTTGGTAGATAAAAAAGGAATGGAAAATACCGTTCGATTTAATGCCATGTTATTATATGGTATTGCAGATGCAAAAGAAATTACTGCCAAGCATTTATCTGATAATGAAACCAAAGAATTTATGCTAAAAAGCAATTTAAAAGTACCCTTACAGATTGCTGGCGAATGGCGTTGGAAAGACTAGTTAAAAAGGGTTTGATGTGATTCTCTCCATTTTTGCATTTGATTAGATAGTAGCATTGTTAAGCATGCTGCAATCATTCCTGCGCCAACATCTAAAGGAAAATGTTGCGCAAGGTAAACCCTTGAATAGCCCACTAGTAAAGCAATTGCAAGGCCAATTGGAATGATTTTTTTTGTAGGAATAAATAAACAAGCCAATAAAAAAACAGTAAAGGCAGTGGTTGTGTGACCAGATGGAAAACTATCAATAGTATGTAATTCAACCCCTGATACTGTATGAATTAATTGTGTGTTCTCAATTAATTTTGTAGGCCTTGGTAGTTCAGGAAAAATAAAGTTTTTAGTTACTTGGGTGAATAGCGTAGAAAATAAAATAGCTCCAAATAATAGTACTAAATATTTTCTTCGATAGATAAAAAAAAGCACTGCTATGGGCACCCAAATTACGCCGTCTCCTAAATAAGTAGTGTATTCAAAAAATCTATCTGCAAATAAACCAAGGTTGCCATTCAACAATAAAAACAAGTTAACTTTTCCTAGGTAAAATGAAATGGCTATCAAGGTAAAACCCAATAGCAACGTGATTTTTACGCCAGTATTGAAATTTTTTATAGATAGTTCACTCATTGATGGTTGAATTATTTTATTAGATGATTCCAGCAAGTTCTAAACTACGTTTTTTTAAGTTAATAATGTCTAGGTTATCAATAATTGGGTCTGCTGTTAATATCAAAGATGTTTGATTTTCTTTCCACCAAGTATGTTGTTTTAATTCTTGTACAGGAAGCACACCAATTAAATATTTACGTTCTGCAACTGCATGCCATTCTTCTATCCATTCAAATTTATCGCGTGGTATGAATTTCCAGTCATCGAAACTAACATACACTTTAACATAAAACTCATTGGTTAATTCATGCGGAATATGGTGGTATAATTTTTTGTATTCGTATTTGTAATTATAACGTAATGCCGAAATATCACTTAATACTGCAGATGCTGTAGGGAAACTACCCGCACCTTTTCCGTAAAAAAATTGTTTGTCTGCAAAGCCACTTTCAATTACTACCCCATTGTATTCGTTTTTAACAAAGGAAAGCGGGTCGCCATTTTGTATAAATTGTGGCAATACAAATGCCGCAACTTTTCCATTTTTTAATTTTTTTGCTTGTGCAATTAATTTAATATCTAATCCTTTTTCTTTTGCAACAAGGGCATCTGTCAATTGAATATTTTGAATGCCCGTAAATAGAATATTATCGGGGTGTTCAACAATACCGTATGCATGGTTTAATAATATAGCCCATTTATTTACTGCGTCGTATCCTTCTACATCTAATTTAGGATTGCTTTCTGCAAAGCCCAGTTGTTTGGCTAACAATAATGACTCATTAAAATCTAATTTATCCTCAAACATTTTTGTGAGAATAAAATTAGTAGATCCGTTTACAATGGCTTTTATAGAATGCAACAAATCATTATCGTAGTATTCTTCTAAATTTCTAATAACAGGGATAGATGCACAGGCTGCTGCTTCGCATAAAAATGGCAAATCTGTTTCTTTTTGCATTTGCAATATTTCGGGCAAATGTTCTGCAATCATTTTTTTACTAGCACTTACTACTGCCTTGCCATTGTGAAGGGCAATGGTAACTATTTCAAATGCAGCATCGGCATCGTCAATCACTTCTACAATAACATTTATTTCAGGATCAAATAAAAGATCTTTTTTTTCTGTAGTGAACAAAGAGGCAGGCGCGTTTCTTTCTTTATTAGCTTGTTTAATACAAACTTTTTTAATGCATGCATTGAGTGACGGCGTTTGTTGCAATACTTTGTACAAACCTTCTCCTACAACGCCAAAGCCAAATAAACCGATTGTTAATTTTTTATGTGTTTCCATTTTTCTATTTCAATTATACCGAAGTGAAAGCGTTTGCTTTTTCTTTTATTGTTGATTTTTCTATTCTATTAAAAGCCAATGCTAAATCAGCAATTAAGTCTTCCTGCTCTTCTAGCCCAATAGACAAACGAATTAAACTATCTGCTACGCCATTTGCCCTTCTTTTAGCTGCAGGGATTGATTTGTGTGTCATATTAGCTGGGTGCGAAATTAAACTTTTAATTCCACCCAGGCTCTCTGCTAGTTTAAATAATTCCGTTTCTTGTACAAGTGCTATTGCAGCAGATTCAGTATCATTGTGTAAGGTGAATGAAATAATTCCGCCAAATCCTGTTGATTGTTTTTTTGCTACTTCGTGGTTAGGATGTGATGTTAATCCAGGATAATACACTTTGTTTACTGCTGGATGTTGTTCGAGGTATTTGGCAATTTCTAATGCACTAGCACAATGTTGTTTAATGCGTAAATGCAAGGTTTCAATTCCACGAATGGTTAACCAACTATCAAATGGCGCAAGAATCGCACCACAAGCGTTTTGATAAAACTTAAGTTTAGCACCTAATTCAGGGTCTTTTGCAACAACCAATCCTGCAATCAAATCACTATGACCTCCTAAGTATTTAGTGGCACTATGCACCACAATATCGGCTCCTAAACTAAGTGGTTGTTGAAGTATAGGCGAGGCAAAGGTATTGTCTACACAAAGCAAACTATTATTGGCTTTTGCAATTTTTGCAATGGCAGCAATATCAGAAATTTTTAGCGTAGGATTTGTTGGAGATTCTAACCAAATTAATTTTGTTTTTGAAGTAACAGCATCAAATACTTTTTGAATATCTGAAGTGTCTACATAATTTACTTTAATCCCAAACTGTTCATATACACTATTAAATAACCTAAACGCACCGCCATAAATATCATCAACAGCAACAATTTCGTCGCCTGTTTTTAGTAGTTTAATAATCACGTCAATGGCCGCTAAACCACTACTGAAAGCCAATCCTACACTGCCTTTTTCGAGTTTAGCAATTAGCTGCTCTAGTACTGCACGTGTTGGATTATTCGACCTAGAATAGTCATAGCCTTTGTTTACGCCTGGAGCGTCTTGAACAAATGTTGAAGTTTGATAGATGGGTACCGAAATAGCACCTGTTAATGGATCTACTGGAATGCTGTGAATCAATTCTGTTGCACTGCTCATGTTTGTTTTTTTTAATTGTTAAATGTTTAATAGTACTTAACAATAACTTATTTGGTAGAGTCAACGATACCTAACTTACTTGAGGAGGCTTTTAATATTGGTGCGTCTTAGTTTGATTTAAGGGCATAAAAAAAGCTCATCAGGTAAGTCAGATGAGCTTGATAATTTATTAATATCCCTTTGCATGGGTTTATAATTTCAAACGATTACTCTGACTTATCTCTGTATTGCATATAACAATACTGGAGTTGGCACCTTCATATTATTGAGTTAATAATATGGGTTGCCAAGGCTTCAACGGGCCAAATCCCTCTGCCTTTCTTGATAAGTTATCTTAAAGAACTATTGCAAAGATAATGGGGAAGTTTTTAATTTACCAAATAAAAGTCTACTATATTTATAGGTTAAAAGCCGAAACCCTTTATTGGAAAGGCTTTGAATCCTTAAAAAATATTTATTAAGAAAGGCTATCAATACTTCTAACTAATTTATAAGTTTTAAAACTTATTAGCTTTTGCAATGTTTGTACATTTAACCTTTAAGCGCAACATGGCAAAAAAAGTATCGGTAATTAAGCCTTCTAAAATAGCAGCTCCTGTACCACCCGAAGAATTCATTGAAGTTTTTGGGGCAAGGGAACATAATTTAAAAAATATTGATATATCGGTACCCAAAAATAAATTAGTGGTATTTACTGGTGTAAGTGGCAGTGGAAAATCTTCGCTTGCTTTCGATACAATTTATAATGAAGGCCAGCGCAGGTACATGGAAAGTTTTAGCGCCTATGCACGCCAATTTATGGGTGATATGGAAAGACCCGATGTAGATAAAATTACAGGCTTAAGTCCGGTAATTTCTATCGAACAAAAAACCACTAATAAAAATCCAAGATCAACCGTTGGAACGGTAACAGAAGTGTATGATTTTATGCGCTTATTGTTTGCTAGGGTTGGAGAAGCGTATAGTTACAATACCGGAAAAAAAATGGTCAAATTCAGCGAAGAAGAAATCGTTGAAAATATCATGGAGCGTTTTTTAAATAAAAAAATATCCTTACTCGCGCCATTAATAAGAGGCCGTAAAGGTCATTACAGAGAACTGTTCGAAGACATTCGTAAAAAAGGATTTTTAAAAGTTAGAGTTGATGGAGAAGTAATGGATCTCACTGCAAAACTACAAGTTGATCGATATAAAATTCATGATATTGAAGTAGTCATTGATCGATTAGCAGTAACTGCAGATATGCGCGTACGACTTAGTCAAAGCATACAGCAAACTTTAAAAATGGGTAAGGACTTGCTTTTTTTATTGGTGAACGATACCAATAAAGTGGTTCAATTTTCTAAACAATTAATGTGCGAAGAAACAGGTATTAGTTACGAAGAACCATCGCCCAATGCATTTTCTTTTAACTCGCCTTATGGTGCTTGCCCAACTTGTAAGGGGTTAGGCAATATTCATACCATTAGTTTATCTGCCATTTTACCCGACCAGACTTTAAGCGTGAAAGCGGGTGGTATAGCGCCTTTGGGCGAACAGCGCGAAGCTTATATGTTTCGCAATGTAGAAATATTGGCTAAGAAAAATAAAATCAGTTTAGACAAGCCAATCAAAGAAATACCTGTAGCGTCTTTGAATATTTTATTATACGGAAATGCAGACGGAATTATTTCTGACGAAGAAGTATTAGAATCCGCAGCTATTCCAGGTAAACCTTATGAAGGAGAATTTGAAGGAATTATTCCCATGCTCAATCGTTGGTATGCAGGCACTGGTAGTACCGAAGCTTTGCGCGAATGGGTAGAGCAATTTATGGAATTAAAAAAATGTCCTACATGCAACGGTGCAAGATTAAAACAAGAAAGTCTTTGGTTTAAAGTTGACGAAAAAAATATTGCAGAACTCAGCCATTTAAATTTAAATAAATTAATTGTTTGGTTTGATGGTATAGAAGAAAGGTTGAGTAAAAAGCAAAATGCTATTGCTAAAGATATTTTAAAAGAAATACGAGAACGACTACAGTTTTTATTAGACGTTGGATTGACCTATTTATCATTAGACCGACCATCTAGAAGCCTTAGTGGGGGAGAGTCTCAGCGAATTAGATTGGCTACTCAAATTGGTTCGCAATTACAAGGCATTACCTATGTATTAGACGAGCCATCTATAGGGTTGCACCAACGAGATAACCATCGTTTGATTTTGGCTTTGCAAAATTTACGAGATATTGGTAACAGTATTTTGGTAGTAGAGCACGATAAAGATATTATGATGGCTGCCGATTATTTGGTAGACATTGGTCCCAAAGCTGGTGTGCATGGTGGAGAGATTGTAGCTGCAGGAACACCACAAGAAGTACTATTGAGTAATTCAGATACGGCCCAATATTTAAGTGGCGCAAAATCAATTCCAATTCCAAAAGAAAGAAGAAAGGGCAATGGAAAGTCCATTGAAATTAAAGGTGCTACTGGTAATAATTTAAAAAATGTATCGGTTCAAATTCCGCTAGGAAAATTAGTAGTAGTAAGTGGTGTAAGTGGCAGTGGAAAATCTACCCTTATTAACGAAACCCTGTATCCCTTGCTATCAAAGCATTGTTACGATAGTGGGGTAAGCCCAATGGATTATAAAAGCATTAAAGGTTTAGAAAATATCGACAAAGTAATTGAAATAGACCAGTCTCCCATTGGCAGAACACCCAGAAGTAATCCTGCAACCTATTGTGGATTCTTTACTGAAATACGTACATTATTTTCGGCGGTGCCCGAAGCTAAAATTAGGGGATACAATGCAGGCCGTTTTTCTTTCAATGTAAAAGGCGGTAGGTGTGATATGTGTGAAGGAGGAGGAATGCGTACGATTGAAATGAACTTCTTGCCAGATGTTTATGTGCACTGCGAAAAATGCAATGGTAAACGTTATAATCGCGAAACACTAGAAATTAGGTACAAAGGAAAATCTATTAGTGATGTATTAAATATGACGGTAGATGAAGCTTGTGAATTTTTTCAAGCGGTACCATTTATTTATAGAAAAATAAAAGTGTTGCAAGACGTAGGTCTAGGATATATTACACTAGGCCAATCGGCTGTAACCCTTAGTGGGGGAGAGGCACAGCGTGTTAAACTTTCAACTGAATTAGGAAAAAAAGATACGGGTAAAACATTTTATATCTTAGACGAGCCAACAACAGGCTTACATTTTCAAGACATCCAACATTTGTTAGATGTACTAAATAAACTAGTTGATAGAGGAAATTCTGTTTTAGTAATTGAACACAATTTAGACGTTATAAAAGTGGCCGATTACCTCATAGATTTAGGTCCTGAAGGTGGTGATGGTGGTGGACGAATTTTATTTGAAGGAACCCCAGAAGGAATGGTTAAGAACAAAGAAAGTCATACAGCCCGTTTCTTAAAAATTGAATTAGGCTTGTAAAGGACGAATCATTTCTATGTGGTCTATATCGTCTTCTAAATAAATATCACTTGTTTGTATAAATCCAAATGATTCGTAAAACCTTTTTAAATATAATTGTGCGCCAATTTTAATTGATCCCTTACCAAACAAAATATCGCATTGTTTCATGGAATGCTGCATCAATTCTTTACCCAGGCCCAATTGCCGATGGCTTTGTTTGTTAACCACGCGTCCAATAGAAGGATGATCTGCATAAGAAACGCCTTTTGGTACCATTCGGGCATAAGCAACCAATAGATTGCCATCCCAAGCCATTAAATGATGGCATTTAGGGTCTTTATAATCATTGTCTTGAAATATGCATTTTTGTTCCACTACAAACACTTCGAGTCTTAAATGTAAGATGGCATATAATTCAATTGGGCTAAGGGCCTCAAAGGCTTTACATTCCCATTTAATTTGTTGTTTAGTCATATCGAATATTCGTCTTATTACAATGAATTTTTTAAAAAAAGCCAATGTACTGCAAAACTAATGGTAGAACCACAATTATTTTACACCTTTGCAACCTTGCAATAGCAGGGTTTATTTATCAGAATCAAATTTATGCAGAAAAAAGTTGCCATTATAGGAGCAGGTCCGGCTGGATTAACAGCAGCCTATCTATTGGGTAAAGCGAATCAATCAGTAGTGGTTTTTGAAAAAGACCCTACTTATGTTGGCGGAATCTCAAGAACAGAAACTTATAAAGGATATAGTTTTGATATTGGTGGTCACCGTTTTTTTTCAAAATCTAAAGAAGTAGAAGATTTTTGGACCGAAATATTGGGTGATGAAATGTTGGAGCGTCCTAGAAGTTCAAGAATATATTATAACAAAAAATTCTTTTCATATCCATTAGTAGCCTTTGAAGCCCTAATGAAATTGGGTATTTGGGAAAGTTGTTTGTGTGTGTTGAGTTATTTAAATGCAAAAGTATTTCCTGTAAAAAATCCAACAAATTTCGAAGACTGGGTAACTAATCAATTTGGTAAAAGACTATTCAATATTTTTTTTAGAACTTATACCGAAAAAGTTTGGGGAATTCCTTGTAAAGAAATTTCTGCCGATTGGGCGGCGCAACGTATTAAAGGGTTGTCTTTAAGTAGTGCTATTTGGAATGCGGTTTTTAAGCCCAAAGCAACTGGTAATGATAAAGTAATTAAAACACTAATTGATTCATTCAGGTATCCTAAAAAAGGGCCAGGAATGATGTGGGAAGCTTGCACCGAAAAATGTATTAAAATGGGCGTGCAAGTTGAAATGAATACCGGTGTAAAAGATATTGCGCAAGCCGATAATAAATGGACAGTACATACAACAGACAATAGAACTTTTGATGGATTTGATTATGTACTTTCTTCTGCACCAATGCGCGAGTTGATTCCAACAGTAGCACCACAATTTCCTGCAGAACCGTTAAAGTCTTCGCAGGCATTGGGTTACCGCGATTTTGTAACAGTAGTATTAATTTGCAAAGACGAAGATGCATTTAACGATAACTGGATTTATATTCACGATCCAAGTGTACAAGTTGGACGCGTACAAAATTTTAAATCATGGAGTCCTTATATGGTTCCAGATCCTGAAATGGCTTGTTATGGTTTAGAATATTTTTGTTTTGAAGGAGATGGTTTGTGGACTAGTTCTGATGAAACATTAATAAACTTAGGTAAAAAAGAAATTGAACAAATAGGATTAACCAAAGGCTCTGCTGTAGTAGATGGCTATGTGGTGCGTCAACCAAAAGCGTATCCAGTGTACGACCACTCTTACAAACAAAATGTAGAAGACGTGCGTCAGGCCCTAAAAGCCTATCCTGGCTTGTATTTGGTGGGTAGAAATGGTATGCACAAATACAATAACCAAGACCACTCTATGATGACCGCTATGTTGGCTGCCAAAAATATTATTGCTGGCAAAGAGCTATATGATTTATGGGATGTAAATGAAGACGCAGAATACCACGAAGGTGGTTTGCGTGGTGCAGAAGATACTAATAAAATTGCTGAAAGATTGGTG